>NZ_JBHWVI010000035.1:0-56585 GCF_042737005.1 Streptomyces sp. NPDC060027 | reverse complement strand
ACAGCGCGCGTACGCGGGCCGGCTGTTCGCCGGCCTGCTGGTCTGTCTGACGGTCCTGCCGGCGGGCTGCTCGTCGACGGGGACCGCCGCGCCGGGAGACTCCGCGGCCACGGCCGCGAGCCGCGCCACGCCGATCCCGTCCTGGGCCGGCGACCTGCCGACCGTCGCCGCGGCCGCGCTCCCCGCGCAGGCACGCGAGACCCTCGCCCTCATCGACCGGGGCGGCCCCTACCCGTACGCCAAGGACGGCGCCGTCTTCGGCAACGTCGAGCGGGAGCTGCCGAGGCACGACAGGGGGTACTACCACGAGTACACGGTCCGGACCCCGGGCGAGAGCGACCGCGGGGCCCGGCGCATCGTCACCGGGCGCGGCGGGGAGATCTACTACACCGACGATCACTACGACTCGTTCAAGGCGGTGCTGAGATGACCCACGGTCCTCTCTCGGAGGTGTGCCGCTCCGCCGGGTGGCAGGTCAACGAGCTCGACCTCACCGGGGTTCTCGACAAGGCCGGTTTCATGGCGCGCTGTGTCCGCTCCCTCGACCTGCCGGAGTGGTTCGGGCAGAACTGGGACGCGCTCGCCGACGTCCTGGGCGATCCCGACTGGGGACCGGCCAGTCCGGGCAGGCTGCTGGTGGTGACCGGCTGGCGCCCCTACGCGAGGGCGCGGCCCGGTGAGTGGGAGACCGCCCAGGAGGTCCTGGAGTCGGCATCCGGCCACTACCAGCAGTTCGACGCCACGCTCTCGGTCGTCCTCGTCCTTGGAGGATCCGACCAACTGCCCCCTGACCAGCCTGGATGATCTGTCCGGGGACCGCATACGGGTGGTCATGGGACAATGAAGTACGTGCTCTTCCCCCTGGCTGACCTGTCCGGGGGCCACCTCTGATCGACTGGGATGTGCAGCACGTGCGTTTCCTCAACGGCATCCAGCCCCCGTACGACCTGACGTACGACGACGTCTTCATGGTGCCCAGCCGCTCCGCGGTCGGCTCGCGTCAGGGCGTGGACCTCAGCTCTCCGGACGGCACGGGCACCACCATCCCGCTCGTCGTCGCCAACATGACGGCGATAGCGGGCCGCCGGATGGCCGAGACCGTCGCCCGCCGCGGTGGCCTTGTCGTCATCCCGCAGGACATCCCGATCGAGGTCATCACCGAGGTCGTCTCCTGGGTCAAGGGGCGCCACCTCGTGCTCGACACCCCGATCCGCCTCGAGCCCCACCAGACCGTCGCCGACGCGCTGGCGCTGCTCCCCAAGCGCGCCCACAACGCGGGCGTCGTCGTGGACGAGAACAGCCGTCCGGTCGGTGTGGTCACCGACGCCGACCTCACCGGCGTGGACCGCTTCACCCAGCTGTCCGAGGTCATGTCTAGGGACCTGCTGCTGCTCGACGCGGACATCGAGCCCCGCGAGGCGTTCAACACGCTCGACGGCGCCAACCGCCGCTACGCCCCCGCCGTGGACGCGGACGGCAAGCTGGCCGGCATCCTCACCCGCAAGGGCGCCCTGCGCGCCACGCTGTACACCCCGGCCACCGACGCGGGCGGCAGGCTGCGCATCGCCGCCGCCGTCGGCATCAACGGCGATGTGGCGGGCAAGGCCAAGCAGCTTCTCGACGCGGGCGTCGACACGCTCGTCATCGACACGGCGCACGGTCACCAGGAGTCGATGATCAGCGCCGTCAGGACGGTACGCGCGCTCGACCCGCAGGTGCCGATCGTCGCGGGCAACATCGTCGCCGCCGAGGGCGTCAAGGACCTCATCGACGCGGGCGCCGACATCATCAAGGTCGGCGTCGGCCCGGGCGCCATGTGCACCACCCGCATGATGACCGGCGTCGGCCGGCCGCAGTTCTCGGCCGTCATGGAGTGCGCGGCCGAGGCCAGGAAGTACGGCAAGCACGTGTGGGCCGACGGCGGTGTCCGCCACCCCCGTGACGTCGCGATGGCGCTGGCCGCCGGTGCGTCCAACGTCATGATCGGCTCCTGGTTCGCCGGCACGTACGAGTCCCCGGGCGACCTCCAGCAGGACGCCAACGGGCGCCTGTACAAGGAGTCGTTCGGCATGGCCTCGGCGCGTGCCGTGAAGAACCGCACCAGCGAGGAGTCGGCGTACGACCGGGCCCGCAAGGCGCTGTTCGAGGAGGGCATCTCCACCTCGCGCATGTTCCTCGACCCGTCCCGTCCGGGCGTGGAGGACCTGATCGACTCGATCATCGCGGGCGTCCGTTCCTCCTGCACCTACGCGGGCGCCAACTCCCTGGACGAGTTCGCCCGGAACGCGATCGTCGGCATCCAGAGCGCGGCCGGCTACGCCGAGGGCAAGCCCCTGCACGCCAGCTGGAGCTGACCCGCCGCTTCGCCCTCGTACGGCCCCTGTTCCCCTCGTCGGGAGCGGGGGCCGTACGCGTGTCCAGGGGGCGTGGAGGGGGTGGACGGGCGTCCCCGCGAAGGGAACTGACGCCGTGTCGGACAGGGTGCTCGCAGGGCCGCTCCCCGAGTGAAAAGGCGCCTTGCGCAACCATCGAAAGGCCCCGCGCAACGAACATGCGCCGGGATGCGATGAACGCAACGATCTTGCGGAGATGCGCAAGGTTGCTGCATTACGCCCGTGAAGCCCGGACTCATAGGGTCAAGCGCTGTACATAGCGTGGCGGGGACCCCGCTCGGTGGGTCCCTCCTGTCAGGGGTGCCGCCGGTCCCCGTCCTTTCCGACCGGCAGCGATGAAGGAGCCAGCGCGTGCTCGACCAAGGCGCACCCCCGCAGTCCCCCACCACGTCCGCCCCACCGTCCCCGGGTGTCGGCGCGCGTCTCATGCGCCGCAAGCCCGTGGAACGCCTGGTCGCGGAGGGTGGCCAGGGCGAGGGAGGCTCCCT
The DNA here is from genome assembly GCF_042737005.1 of Streptomyces sp. NPDC060027. Classification (NCBI taxonomy): domain Bacteria; kingdom Bacillati; phylum Actinomycetota; class Actinomycetes; order Kitasatosporales; family Streptomycetaceae; genus Streptomyces; species Streptomyces sp. NPDC060027. The sequence continues at coordinate 53,704 of NZ_JBHWVI010000035.1, read as the reverse complement.
GCGGCGCTCCCTCGGCCTGTGGCAGCTCACCATGATCAGCATCGGTGCCACGCTCGGCACCGGCATCTTCGTCGTCCTCGGCGAGGCCGTCCCCAAGGCCGGACCCGCGGTCACCCTGTCCTTCGTGATCGCCGGCCTCACGGCGCTCTTCTCCGCCCTCTCCTACGCCGAGCTGGCCGGCACCATCCCGGTCGCCGGATCCTCGTACTCGTACGCGTACGCAACGATGGGCGAGCTCATCGCCTGGATCTGCGGCTGGTGCCTGGTCCTGGAGTACGGCGTCTCGGTCGCGGCCGTGGCGGTCGGCTGGGGCGAGTACCTGAACGAACTGCTCGACGGCACCATCGGCGTCACCATCCCGGACGCGCTGTCCGCGCCGCCCGGTGACGGAGGCATCTTCAACCTGCCCGCGCTCATCGTCGTGCTGCTCGCGATGGCGTTCCTGCTCGGCGGGGCGAGGGAGTCGGCGCGCGCCAACACCATCATGGTGGCCGTGAAGATCGCCGCGCTGGTGATGTTCTGCGCGATCGGCATCCAGGGCTTCCGCTCCGGCAACTACGAGCACTTCATGCCGCTCGGCATGGCGGGCGTCAGCGCCGCCGGTGCCACCCTGTTCTTCTCCTACATCGGCTTCGACGCCGCCTCCACCGCCGGTGAGGAGGCCAAGGACCCGCAGCGCGACCTGCCGCGCGCGATCATGCTCTCGCTGGTCATCGTGACCGCCCTGTACGTCCTCGTCGCGGCCGTCGCCGTCGGTGCGAGGCCCTGGCAGGGGTTCAACGACTCGGAGGCCGCGCTCTCCGGGATCATGAAGGACGTCACCGGGCAGACCTTCTGGGGCACGCTGCTGGCGGCCTGCGCGGTCATCGCCATCGCGAGCGTCGTGCTGACCGTGCTCTACGGCCAGACCCGCATCCTGTTCGCGATGGGCCGGGACGGCCTGGTGCCCAAGGTGTTCGCCCGGGTTCACCCGAAGACCGGCACGCCCCGCGCCAACACGGTCATCGTCTCGCTGTTCTGCGGTGTCCTCGCCGCCGCGATCCCGCTCGGCCAGCTCGCCGACGCCACCAGCATCGGCACGCTCTTCGCCTTCGCGCTGGTCAATGTCGCCGTCGTCGTCCTGCGCCGGACGCGCCCGGACATGCGCCGTACTTTCCGGGTTCCGCTCGCGCCGGTCCTGCCCGCGATCGGCTTCCTGCTGTGCGTGTGGATGATGGCCAGTCTCTCCACCGTCACCTGGGTGGTCTTCGGCGTCTGGATGGCCGTCGGGCTCGTGTTCTACTTCAGTTACGGCTACCGCCGGTCCCGGATGGCGACCGCGGAACCCGTCGCCGAGCAGCCGTAGAACCTCTCGCAGAAAAGTGAACCACCCGCAGTGCTGAACGATCTCGACGAACGCATCGTGCACGCCCTCGCCGAGGACGCCCGTCGCTCCTACGCGGACATCGGGCAACTGGTCGGCCTGTCCGCGCCCGCCGTGAAGCGGCGGGTCGACCGGCTGCGGGCCACCGGGGCCATCACCGGGTTCACCGTTCGGGTGGACCCGGCGGCGCTCGGCTGGGAGACCGAGGGCTTCGTCGAGATCTACTGCCGGCGGAACACCTCGCCGGAGACCATCCAGCGCGGTCTCGAGCGCTATCAGGAAGTCGTGGCCGCCTCCACCGTCACCGGGGAGGCGGACGCGGTGGTGCAGGTCTTCGCCTCGGACATGCGGCACTTCGAGCGGGTGCTCGAGCGGATCGCGGGGGAGCCGTTCGTGGAGCGGACGAAGTCCGTGCTGGTGCTTTCGCCGCTGTTGCGTCGGTTTTCATCGGGGTCGCCCACGTAGTCGGAGCCCCCATAAACGCTGGTGCGCCCCAGGGGGTGGGGGTCCTGCCTCTGGCTGGCTGCCGGCTCGTCGTGGCTTGTCGCGCAGTTCCCCGCGCCCCTGAGGGGGCGCTCCAGTTGACGGCGGTCGGACAGTGCCCGGCATCGGAAGAGGGTCGCGTCCCAGAGGGCCCGCCACTCGGGCGCCGCTACTCCGCCGTCTTCCTGGCCAGGGCGTTGTTGCCTGTCGAGTTGTGCACGCTGAAGCTCACCGCGTCCGAGCGGTAGCGGTCGTCGGACCATTCCACCGGGCGCCCCTCGCGTGTGGTGGTGACGCGGCGGACGCGCAGCAAGGGGCTGGTGCGGCGGACTCCGAGGAGGTCGGCGTCCTGGGCGCCCGCCGCGACGGCGTCGATGACGTGCTCGCCGTAGGCGAAGACCACGCCGGTGTCCTCGTAGAGCCGTTGGGTCACGGAGGGGCACTCGGGCTCGATGGCCGCCACGGCGGGGGAGATCCAGTCCGCGTACACGGTGCGCTCCAGCAGGACCGGTTCCCCGTCCAGGCCGCGCACCCGCAGCACGTGCAACACGGGCGTCTTCTCCCGCAGTTGGAGGCGGACGGCGTCCTCCGCCGTCGCCGGGCGGTACTCCTGCGCCACCACGTGCCCCGTCGCCTCGCGTCCCATCGCCCGCGCCCACTGGGCGAAGCTGCGCAGTTCGGCGAAGCTCTGGCTGCGGCGGCCCGCGAGAACCACGCGGCGGGCGCCCTGGCGTGAACCGATGAGTCCCTCGGCGGTCAGGGCCGCGACGGCCTGACGGACCGTGCCGCGCGAGACGCCGTAGTGGGCCGCGAGGTCGGTCTCCGCCGGCAGCAGACTGCCCACGGTGTACTCCTCGCGGTCGATCGCCCGCCGCAGCTCCTCGGCGATCTCCTCGTGTCGCGCCGCCATTCTTCCCCTCTGAATTCGACCACTGTGCACAGCGTGATCAGCCTAATCGAGATCGGACGGTGATCCGCGGCGGTCGGGATTGTGCAGGGAATAAGGGGTAACGGTTTCACCAAAGTTTACGAACACGACATCACTAGCGGGCCTACTGGGGCCAACTTGTTCAGACAAGTTCGCCGTCCCACCCCACCCCTCGTGCGTCACCCTGGAGAGACCGTGACCGTGTTCCTGCCGAGGACCGCCCTCCTCACCGGCGGCCTCGCCGTCGCCGCAGCACTCGCCCTGAGCGCCTGTGGCGCCGCTCCCGACGACAAGGCGACCACCGCCGACGGCAAGAGCGCGGCCACCGCGACCTCCGCCGCGGACTTCGGCGGCCTCGACGCCCTCGTCAAGGCGGCCAAGAAGGAGGGCACGCTGCACGCGATCGCCCTTCCCCGCGACTGGGCCAACTACGGTGCCCTCATCGACGGCTTCACCAAGAAGTACGGCATCAAGATCGAGGTCGAGAGCCCCGACGGCTCCAGCCAGGACGAGATCAACGCCGTCACCTCGCGCAAGGGCCAGGACCGTGCCCCCGACGTCCTCGACCTCGGCAGCTCCTTCGCGCTGAGCGCGGCCCAGCAGGGGCTGCTCGCCCCGTACAAGGTGACCGCCTTCGGTGACCTCCCCGAGGGGCAGAAGGACGCCGCGGGCCGCTGGTTCAACGACTACGGCGGCTACATCTCCATCGGCTGCGACGCCAAGCGGGTCAAGGAGTGCCCGAAGACCTTCAAGGACCTGCTCAAGCCGCGGTACAAGGGCCAGGTCGCGCTCAACGGCAACCCCACCAAGTCCGGTTCGGCCTTCGGCGGCGTGTACGCGGCCTCGCTGGCGAGCGGCGGTTCCTTCGACGACATCCAGCCCGGACTCGACTTCTTCGCCAAGCTGAAGAAGAACGGCAACTACACGCCGGTGGAGTCGACCCCGGCCACGGTCGAGAAGGGCGAGACGCCCATCAGCATCGACTGGGACTACCTGAACGCCGGGTACGCCGACGAGTTCAAGTCCAAGGGCGTCGACTGGAAGGTCGCCATCCCCTCCGACGGCCAGTACGCCCAGTACTACTCCCAGGCCATCAACAAGGACGCCCCGCACCCGGCGGCCGCCCGCCTCTGGCAGGAGTACCTCTACAGCGCCGAGGGCCAGAACCTCTGGCTGAAGGGGTACGCCCGCCCGGCTCTGATGACCGCGCTGGAGAAGGCCGGCACGCTCGACAAGCCCGCCGCCGCGAAGCTCCCCGAGGTCTCCGGCACCCCGAGCTTCCCGACCGAGGACCAGCAGAGCAAGGCGAAGACCGTGCTCGCCGACGGCTGGGGCAAGGCCGTCTCCGGATGACCACCGCTCTCACCGAGGCCCCGGCCGACGTGGCGCCCGCCGCTGCCGACAAGCAGCGGCGGCGCCGCCGCGCCCCCGACTGGCTCGCCGTCGTCCCGCTGCTCGCCTTCGTGGTGATCGCCTTCGGCATCCCCGCCCTCGCCATGCTCAACGGCGCCTTCACCGTCAAGGACCAGGCCACCGGCGCGAGTTCGTACACCACGGCCAACCTGACCGGCTCGTTCCGGGGCGCGTATCTCACCGCCCTGATCGGCAGCGTCAAACTGTCCGCCGTCTCCGCGGGCCTCGCGACCGTCCTCGGACTGCCGCTCGCCCAGGCCGTGGTGACCTCCCGTTTCCGCGCCCTGCGCGAGGCCGTGCTCACCGCGTCCGGGGTCCTCGCCAACTTCGGCGGCGTCCCGCTGGCCTTCGCCTTCGTCGCCACCCTCGGCAACTCGGGTGTGCTGACACGGCACTTGAGCCTCACCGACAAGGGCTGGAGCCTCTACAGCTTCTGGGGCCTGGTCATCGTCTACCTGTACTTCCTGATCCCGCTCATGGTGCTCACCATCACCCCCGCCCTCGACGGCCTGCGCTCCCAGTGGCGCGAGGCGGCGCAGAACAACGGCGCGACCTCCGTCCAGTACTGGCGGCACGTGGCGCTGCCCGTCCTCACGCCCTCGCTGCTCGGTGGATTCGTGCTCCTCTTCGGCAGCGCCTTCGCCGCGTACGCCACCGCCGCCGCCATGGTGGGCAGCGCGGTCCCGCTGGTCACCCTGCAGATCGCCGACGCCATCTCCGGCAACGTGCTGGTCGGCCAGGAGAACGTGGCGCTCGCCCTCAGCCTCGACATGGTCCTCATCGCGGGCCTGGTCATGGCCGTGTACCTGCCCCTGCAACGACGGAGCGCGCGATGGCTCGCCTGAACCTGTGGCGCTGGGTGGTCCTCGCCCTCGCCGCGCTGTACTTCCTGGTGCCCATGGCCGCGTCCGTGGTCTTCACGGTCGACGTCCCGGGGCAGGGCGTCACCTTCGACGCCTACAGCGAGATCGTGTCCAGTGACGGGTTCGTCTCCAGCCTGGTGCTCTCGCTGGAACTCGCCGTCGCCACCATTGTCGTGGTGCTGCTCCTGATGGTGCCCGCCACGGTCGCCCTGCGGCTCGGCGTGCCCCGGCTGCGACCGGTCGTCGAAGTGGTGTGCTCACTGCCTCTGGTCGTCCCGCCGATCGCGTTCGTCGCCGGGATCGCCACCGTCCTGAAGTGGGGGCCCGAACACCTCTCGCGGACCCCGCTGTTCCAGACGTTCGTCGCGATCCAGGACCCGGGCTTCCCGGTCGTGCTCGTCCTCGCGTACGTCGTGATGGCGCTGCCGTTCGTGTACCGGGCCCTGGACGCGGGACTGCGCGCCGTCGACGTGCGCACCCTCGTCGAAGCCGCCCGCAGCTGCGGCGCGAGCCCCACGCGGGCGCTCGTGCACGCGGTGCTGCCCAATCTGCGCGGCGCGTTGCTCAACGCCTCCTTCCTCACCCTGGCCCTGGTGCTCGGCGAGTTCACGGTCGCGCGGCTGCTCGGCTACCAGCCGTTCGCCGTGTGGATCTACAACGTCGGCGGCTCGCAGGCCCAGATGTCCGTCGCCGTATCCGTGCTCAGCCTGTTCGTCACCTGGGCACTGCTCCTCGCGCTCGCCGTCTTCGGCGGCCGCTCCCGTACCGCTTCAGCCTCCCGGGGACGACCATGACCCTCGCCACGCTCGAAAAGGCCGCCACCGTCGAATTCCGGGCACTCCGGAGGGCGTTCGGCCCGACCGTCGCCCTCGACGGCCTGGACCTCACCGTCCGGCCCGGTGAACTCCTCGCCCTGCTCGGCCCCTCCGGCTGCGGCAAGACCACCGCGCTGCGCATGCTCGCCGGGTTCGAACAGCCCGATTCCGGCGAGGTGCTGGTCGACGGCGAGGACATCACCCGGGTTCCGGCACACCGCCGCGACGCCGGGATGGTCTTCCAGTCGTACAGCCTCTTCCCGCATCTCAGCGCCCTGGACAACGTGGCCTTCGGACTGCGGATGCGCAAGGTGCGTGCGGCCGAACGGCGAGCCCGCGCCGCCGAGTTGCTCGATCTCGTGGGCCTCGGGGACAAGAGCGAGCAGTTCCCGCACCAGCTCTCCGGCGGCCAGCAGCAGCGCGTCGCGCTGGCCCGCGCGCTCGCCCTGCGGCCCCGCGTCCTGCTGCTCGACGAGCCGCTCTCTGCGCTGGACGCCAAGGTGCGGCTCTCGCTGCGTGAGGAGATCCGCCGGCTCCAGCTGGAACTCGGCATCACCACCCTGTTCGTGACGCATGATCAGGAAGAGGCGCTGTCCATGGCGGACCGGGTCGCGGTGATGCGGGCCGGACAGCTCGAACAGTGCGCGTCGCCCGCCGAGTTGTACGGGCGTCCCGCCACCGCCTTCGTCGCCGAGTTCGTGGGCACGATGAGCCGGCTACCGGGGAGCCTCGACGGCGACACGGTCGAGGTGCTCGGCCGGCGGCTGCCGGTGGACGGGGACGCGCCCGCCGCGGGGGAGGTGGATGTGCTGGTCCGGCCCGAGGCGGTCCGGGTGAGCGCCGACGACACGGGGGACGCGCGGGTCGTGGCCACCGCCTTCCTCGGCGCGGCCACCCGGGTCACCGTGCGGCTCGCGGACGGCACCGAGGTCAAGGCCGACCTGCCCACGCACGAGGCCGCGACGCTCGCCTCGGGTGCGGCGGTGACGGTCGCGCTGCCGGACCGTCCGGTCCTGGTCGCCGAACGCACGACCTGAGCGGCGCCCGCTCTCACCGGTCGGAACCCGCCCGGTTCAGAACCGGTACCGCATCCAGCTCCGAACCGGCACCGCCCCCGGCACCACATCCGGTCTCGAACCGGGTCCCGCATCCGGTCTCGACCCGGGTCGGGAATCCGGCCCCGTACCGAAACCAGGTCGGGAATCCGGTACCGCGTCGGCCGACGTACCGGCAGGTCCCGGGCCGCGCGTCCGGTGCCGTGCCGCGCGGGGGTGGTGGCGGTGGCCGCAGGTCGCCCCCCCCCGCTGAGCGAGGTGGAGGCGCCTCTCCCGTCCGAGCCCCCACCCGACTCCCCCCACCGATGAAAGAGAACCCCGTGACCCACCGCACCACCGCCCGACTTCCCCTCCAGGCCGTCCTGTTCGACATGGACGGGACCCTCGTGGACACCGAGCGGCTGTGGTGGGAGGCGGTGGAGCAGGTGGCCGACGGGCTCGGGCACGTCCTGACGGGGGCGGACCAGTCGCACGTGCTCGGACGGCCCGTCGAGCACACCGCGGGCTGGCTGGCCGGAGCCACCGGCGGATCGGCCGAGACGATCGCAGCCGAGCTGCACCAGCAGTTCGCGGACCGTGTCCGTACGGGCATCGTGCCCCGCCCCGGAGCGACGGAACTGCTCGACGCGCTCGCCCGTGAAGGCGTGCCCACCGCGCTGGTGACCGCGTCGCCGCGCGCGGTCGCCGACACCGTCCTGGAGGTGCTCGGCGCCGAACGGTTCGCCGTGTCCGTCACCGCCGACGACACCGAGCGCACCAAGCCCGCCCCCGACCCCTACCTCGCCGCCTGCCGTGCCCTCGGCGTCGACCCCGCCGCCTGCGTCGCCGTCGAGGACACCCAGACCGGCGTCACCTCGGCCGAGTCGGCCGGCTGCGCCGTCCTCGCGGTGCCCTCGCTCGCCCCGATCGCCCCCGCGGCCGGGCGTACCGTGCTCGGCAGCCTGGAGGAGGTGTCCCCGGCCCGGCTGCGCGCGATGGTCGCCCCGGGGGAGCTGCGGGTGATGAGCTGGAACCTCTGGTACGGCGGCACCAGGGTCGACGGGTATCGCGAGAAGCAGCTCAAGGTCATCGCCCGGACGGCCGCGGACGTGGTCGGCCTCCAGGAGACGTACGGGAACGCGGCGGAGGAACTCGCCGAGGCTCTCGGCTGGCACCACCACCGGGCGGGCGACAACCTAGGCGTCATCAGCCGCTACCCGATCGTCGCCCGGCTCGGCGACCCGGACGTCGGTTTCTACGGGGGGACCGGCGTCCGGATCGCGCTGGACGGCGGCCGGCGGGTCGACGTCTGGAGCGTCCACCTCGACTGCGCGCCGTACGGCCCGTACGAGGCACGCTTCGACGGACTTCCGGCGGCCGGACTGATCGCGCACGAGGACGGGCGGCTCGACCGGATGAGGGAGATCCTGCGGAGGGTCGCCGACTCCGCCGACGGGTCCGTTCCGGTCGTCCTGGTCGGGGACTTCAACGCGCCCTCGCACCTGGACTGGCCGGACGTCGCCTGGCCGGTGACGCAGGCCGCCGAGGAGGCGGGCCTGCGCGACTCCTACCGCGAGGCCCACCCCGATCCGCTGCGGGACCCCGGGCACACCTGGTCGCCCGTCCACATCGAGCACGAGGACGGCAGCGGACGCCCGGAACCGCAGGACCGGATCGACTTCGTCCTGCACCGGGGCCTGACCGTTCTCGACTCCCGCACCCTCGTCAGCGGCACCCCGCGTGCCTGGCCCGACGTCGCGGACAACGACTGGCCCTCGGACCACGCTGCGGTCGTCACCGTCTTCGAGGTGCCGCGCGGAGACTGAGGGGACGGGCCGGGCAGCGGGCCGTGGGCATTGAACGGCGAGTCAGTCCGGACCATTGCGGTCCGGGCATGTCATCCACTAGTTTGAGCCGTCTCGCTACCCGCGAGTAACACCGATGGGTTACCACACGTCACCCGGCCACCCGATTCGTCCTGTCGTCCTGGGGAGTCCATGCGCTGGCCCTTCGGCCGTCCGACCACGGTCCGCACGCGGATCGTGACCCTCGCACTCGCTCCGGTGATCGCCCTCATGACGCTGTGGAGTTTCGCCATGGTGTCCGTCACCGGCGAACTGCGCGCGCTCGTCCGCCTGGAGGGTGTGTACAACACCTTCGGCACACCGGTCGACACGGCGATCGGCCAGATCCAGATCGAACGGCGGCTCGCGGCCGCGTACTTGGGCGAGGGCCGCGGAACGAGGGCGGCCGTCGACCTGCTGGCGCAGGAGCGCCGCACCGACCGGGCGGTGACCGCGATGCGCACCGCGATCCGGGACGGGGACCGTGACCAGCTCTCCGATCGCCAACGGCAGGAACTCGACGCCGTGCTCCACTCGGTGGACGGGCTGGAGGGGCTGCGCGGGCGGGTGCTGTCCCACGCCGTCACCTGGGACCGGGCCGTGGCCGAATACAGCACCCTGGTGGAACCCGGCTTCGACGTCCCGTCAGCGCTCACGGCGCTCCAGGCGGGGCAGCTGGCACGCGAGGCGCAGGTCGTCGTCGAGCTGGTGCGGGTAAGGGAGTTCGTCTCCCGCGAGGACGCGCTCGTCGCCGGGGCGCGGGCCGCCGGAACGCTCACCGACCGCCAGTACGACACCCTCACCGCGACGATCGAGGACCGCCGGGTCTTCGAGCGGACCTATGTGCCCGACCTGCCGGCCGACTCGCGCGGCCTCTTCGAGGAGTTCCAGCGCGGAGACCTCCACCGGGAGCTGACCCGGGGTGAGGACGCCCTGCTGCGGGCGGGTGCGGAGGGCGCGGGCGAGGCCGTCGCGGCCGGTACCTGGCGCACCACCACGGACCGCGCCGTCAAGCAGTACATGCGGCTGTGCACCCGGTCGGCGATCAACTCCGCCGAGCGTGGGCGGGCGTTCGCCTACCGTGAGATGGCCAAGGCCGCGATCGTCGGTGTGCTGGGACTGGCCGCCGTGGGACTCTCCCTGTGGTTCGCGGTGCGCGGCGCACGGCGCATCTCGCGCCGCATCGAGTCGCTGCGGGACGCCGCGGACCTGCTGACCAACCGTCAGCTCCCGCACGTCATGGAGCGGTTGAGCGCCGGCGAGGAGATCGACGCCGCCGCCGAGGCGCCGCCCCTGGTCGACGCGGAGGCGGTGGCCGACGAGATCGGCCAGGTCGGCCGGTCCTTCAACACCGCCCGGCTCGCGGCCGTCGAGGCCGCCGTCAAGCAGGCCACCCTGCGCCGCGGGCTGTTCGCGGTGCTCCTGAACATCGCCCGCCGCAACCAGGCGCTCGTGCACCGCCAGCTCAAGCTGGTCGACACACTGGAGCGGCACACCGACGACCCGGACGTCCTGGACGACCTGTTCCGGATCGATCACCTGACCACACGCATGCGGCGCCACGCGGAGAGTCTGATCATCCTCTCCGGCTCGGCCCCGGGCCGCCGTTGGCGGCGGCCCGTGCCCGTCGGCGAGGTGGTGTCGTCCGCGGTGAGCGAGATCGAGCAGTACGCGCGGGTCGTGGTCCCCCCGATGCCGCAGGTGGGCGTCGCGGCGGACGCCGTCGCCGACGTCGTCCATCTGATCGCCGAACTCGTCGAGAACGCCACGGTGTTCTCACCGCCCCACACCCAGGTCACCCTGCGTACCGGGCGGGCCGGGAGCGGGTTCGTCCTGGAGATCGACGACCGGGGCCTCGGTCTGGCGCCCGAACAGATCGAGGAGGCCCACCGCACCTTCACCACGCCGGACGACTTCGACCCGACCCGGCACGACCGGCTCGGGCTGTACGTGGTGGGCCGGCTCGCCGCACGGCACGGCATCACGGTCACGCTGTGCCGTTCGCCGTACGGCGGCACGACGGCGGTGGTGCTGCTGCCGGAGGCGGTTCTCGCGCCGGTGGAACCCGCGCGCCCGGCGGTGGCGGCGGACCCGGACCCGCGGGCGCTGCCCTCGCGGACGGGCACCGCGGTCCTCCAGGGGCTGCGGACGGCGCAGCGTGAGCAGGAGCTCGATCCTGTGCCGCGGGACGCCCCCGTACCGGGCTCCCCCGTGCTGCCCACCCGGGTCCGCCAGCGGGCCCTCGCACCCGAGCTGCGTACCCCGGCACCGGTGGCCGGCGAGACGCCGGAGCGCGAGGTCACTCCGGAGGAGATGCGCGCGGTCTTCGGATCCTTCCAGCGCGGCCTCGACCGCGGCCGCAAGGGGCTGCCCACGCAGCCGGACGCCAGGCGGTCCGGCCCGGCGCAGCGAACCGACACCGAGGAAGGGACGGACGCCGACCATGCGCCCTGACCAGCTCCCAGAGCACTCTGACCGGACCCTCGAGGCCCGCGTCCCCGAGGCCCGGACCCCGGAGCCGGCGGGAGGCGCCTCCGGGTCCGGGGGTGACACCGACCGGCCCGGTACCGATCTCGGATGGCTGCTCGACGACCTCGTGGCCAGGACGGACCATGTCCGCCAGGCCGTGCTCCTCACCGCCGACGGTCTCCCGCTGAGCTGTTCGGACGGCATGCGCCGACGGGACATCGAGCACCTCGCCGCCGTCTGCGCGGGCTTCCACAGCCTCGCCCGTTCGGCGGGGGAGCGCTTCGCCGCGGGCGGGGTGCGCCAGACCATGGTGATGCTCGACGACGCCTACCTCTTCATCACCCCGGCGGGCGACGGAAGCAGGCTGGCCGTGCTCAGCGAGGTGCAGACGGACGTCGGACAGCTCGCCCACGAGATGGAACTGCTCGTCCGCCGCGTCGGCCGCCACATGACCGCCGCCGTACGTTCGGCGGCCGACCCCGCGGGCCCCTGATCCGCCCGTGACCGACGACCACTGGTACGAGGACGAGACCGGGCCGATGGTGCGGCCCTACACCGTCACCGGGGGCCGGACCCGGCCCTCGGACGGGCAGCTCATCGATCTGATGTCGCAGGTCACGGCCCTGGAGGCGGGCACAGGGCTGCCCGGTGTCGATCATGCCGCGGCCGCCCTGCTCGACCTGGCGCGCCGCGGCCCCCGGCCGGTCGTCGAGCTCGCCGCGGATGTCGACCTGCCGCTGACCGTCGTACGCGTGCTCCTCGGCGACCTGGCGGAGGCCGGGCTGGTACGCATCGACGAGCCCCGCCGTTCGCCGCACGGCGGTCCGGTGGCCGACCCGGAACTGCTGCGCGAGATCGTGGAGCGGCTGCGCGAGCTGTGAGCGCCCGGAGGGCCGGACCCGGGGCCGGAGGGGCCACTGTCTCCGGGCAGCCGCCCGGCCCCGTCCTGGAGCGGGAAACCCGCCTGTGACCTGCGTCTCCCCGGGAATCGGGACCGCGACCGGGATGCGCGAGGGGGTGCGCAACGAATCGCCGCCGGAGGCCGGGCGCACGCAATGAATCGTTCGGTGGCGCGCAACAGGTCCTTCTTGTCCCCCCGCGTCGGCCGACCGTACCGTCTATCTGGCCCCCCGAATCCCCTTCCGCACCGGTGGAGAACACGCATGCGCACAGCCCTGCTCCAGAGCTCCGGCCGCCCCGGCTCGATCGTCGAGAACCTCAAGGTGCTCGACGAGGCCGCGGGCCGCGCCGCCGCAGCGGGAGCCGGGCTGATCGTGACCTCGGAGATGTTCCTGACCGGCTACGCCATCGGTGACGACATCGCGCGCCTCGCCGAGCCCGCCGACGGCGAATCCGCAGACGCGATCGCCGAGATAGCCACCCGGCACGGCGTGGCCGTCGCCTACGGCTACCCCGAGCGCGAAGCCGCGCACCAGGAGGGCGAGGGCGCCCCGGCCGACGGTGGGGCGCGGGTGTTCAACTCCGTGCAGCTGATCTCCGCCGACGGCGCCCGGCTCGCGAACTACCGCAAGACCCACCTCTTCGGCTGCTTCGAGCACGACCACTTCACGCCCGGCGACCAGCCCGTCGTGCAGGCCGAACTCGACGGCCTCCGCGTCGGCCTCATGATCTGCTACGACGTCGAGTTCCCGGAGAACGTCCGCGGGCACGCCCTCGCCGGCACCGACCTGCTGCTCGTGCCGACCGCGCAGATGCACCCGTTCCAGTTCGTCGCCGAGTCCGTCGTCCCGGTGCGCGCCTTCGAGAACCAGATGTACATCGCCTACGTCAACCGCACCGGTCCGGAAGGGGAGTTCGAGTTCGTCGGGCTGTCCACGCTGGCCGGGCCCGACGGAGTCGCCCGTGCCCGAGCCGGCCGCGGCGAGGAACTGGTCCTGGCGGACGCCGACCCCGTCCGTCTCGCGGCCTCGCGCGAGGCGAACCCGTATCTGAAGGACCGCCGCCCCGGTCTCTACGGGTCCCTCGTCTGACATCCCGCCCGGTCGAACAAGCCTCCCCCTCACCAGCATTCGCGCAAGGAGTCCGTACCCCATGACGTCCACCGTGCCCAACGCCGTCCAGCACGCCGACGTGCAGCAGCCGCCGATCACCATGTTCGGCCCGGACTTCCCCTACGCCTACGACGACTTCCTCGCGCACCCCGCGGGCCTCGGGCAGATACCCGCGACCGAGCTCGGCACCGAGGTCGCGGTCATCGGTGGCGGCCTGTCCGGCATCGTGGCCGCGTACGAGCTGATGAAGATGGGCCTCAAGCCCGTCGTGTACGAGGCCGACGAGATCGGCGGCCGGCTGCGCACGGTCGGTTTCGAGGGCTGCGACCCCTCACTCACCGCCGAGATGGGCGCGATGCGCTTCCCGCCGTCCTCCACCGCCCTCCAGCACTACATCGACCTGGTGGGCCTCGAGACCCGGCCGTTCCCCAACCCCCTCGCCGAGTCCACGCCCTCGACGGTCGTCGACCTCAAGGGCGAGTCGCACTACGCGACCTCCGTCGACGACCTGCCGCAGGTCTACCGCGACGTGATGAACGCCTGGAACGCCTGCCTGGAGGACGGCGCCGACTTCTCCGACATGAACCAGGCCATGCGGGAGCGCGATGTCCCGCGCATCCGGGAGATCTGGTCGAAGCTCGTCGAGAAGCTCGACAACCAGACCTTCTACGGCTTCCTCTGCGAGTCGGAGTCCTTCAAGTCCTTCCGCCACCGTGAGATTTTCGGCCAGGTCGGCTTCGGCACCGGCGGCTGGGACACCGACTTCCCGAACTCCATCCTGGAGATCCTGCGGGTCGTCTACACCGAGGCCGACGACCACCACCGCGGCATCGTCGGCGGCTCCCAGCAGCTTCCGCTGCGGCTGTGGGAGCGCGAGCCGGAGAAGATCGTGCACTGGGCGTACGGCACCTCGCTGTCGACGCTGCACGACGGCGCCCCGCGTCCGGCCGTGACCCGGCTGAACCGCACCGCGGGCAACGGCATCACGGTGACGGACGCGAACGGCGACATCCGTACGTACAAGGCGGCGATCTTCACCGCCCAGTCCTGGATGCTGCTCTCCAAGGTCGCCTGCGACGACTCGCTCTTCCCGATCGACCACTGGACCGCGATCGAGCGCACGCACTACATGGAGAGCTCCAAGCTCTTCGTGCCCGTCGACCGGCCGTTCTGGCTGGACAAGGACGAGGAGACCGGCCGTGACGTCATGTCGATGACGCTCACCGACCGGATGACGCGCGGAACCTACCTGCTGGACGAGGGCCCGGACAAGCCCGCCGTCATCTGCCTCTCGTACACGTGGTGCGACGACAGCCTGAAGTGGCTGCCGCTGTCCGCGAGCGAGCGGATGGAGGTCATGCTGAAGTCGCTCGGCGAGATCTACCCGAAGGTCGACATCAGGAAGCACATCATCGGCAACCCGGTGACCGTGTCCTGGGAGAACGAGCCCTACTTCATGGGCGCGTTCAAGGCCAACCTGCCGGGCCACTACCGCTACCAGCGCCGTCTGTTCACGCACTTCATGCAGGAGGCGCTGCCCGAGGACAAGCGGGGCATCTTCCTCGCCGGCGACGACATCTCCTGGACGGCCGGCTGGGCCGAGGGCGCCGTCCAGACCGCGCTGAACGCGGTCTGGGGCGTCATGCACCAGCTCGGCGGGACGACCGACCCGACCAACCCCGGGCCCGGCGACGTCTACGACGAGATCGCGCCGGTGGAACTCCCCGAGGACTGAGTCCTCCTCGACACGACACGACACGAGACGAGGCGCGAGGCGAGACGCGGCGCGGCCGGCGGGTCAGACCCCGGCGGCCCGCGCCGCCTCGTACACCTCGGCGGCCACGTCCTTCAGTTCCTGGGCGTCCCGCACCGAGCTCTGGAGGTCGAGGAAGATCTCGTCGAGGCCGACCTCGGCGTGGGCCACCAGGTCGGCCACGATCTGCTCGACACCGCCCTGGAAGGGCTGGCGGTCCGCGCCCTCGTACCCCTTCGCCGTGTACCGCGGGTTGGTGCGCAGCACCGTGCGCAGCGGCTCGGTGCGGCCGCGCTCGGCGGCCAGATCCTGCAACTGACGCCACTGCGCCGCCAGTTGCTCGACCCCCATGCCGATCGGCATCCATCCGTCGGCGTGGTCGACGAGCCGGCGCCGTGCCTTTCCGGTGTTGGCGGCCAGCAGGATCGGGATCGGTCGGGCGGGCTTGGGGCCGACCACGGCCGACGCGATCTTGGTGAGCGTGCCGTCGTGGACCACCGGGTCGGGGCCCCACACCGCGCGGCACACCGCGATCACCTCGTCGAGGACCTGGCCGCGCTCCTCGAAGGGCCGGGCGGAGGCCGCCGCGTACTCGTCGAGGGACCAGCCCGTGCCGAGGCCCGCGACGACCCGGCCGCCGCTCGCCGCGTCGAGCGAGGCGAGGGCCTTGGCGAGCTGGAAAGGCACGTGCAGGGGGGCCACCAGGACGCTGGTGCCGAGCTCGGCGCGCTCGGTGACCGCGGCCGCGAGGGTCAGGGTGACCAACGGGTCGGCGACGCCGCGGTACGCCTCCGGCCAGGCCAGTCCCTCGATGCCGTACAGCCCCTGCGTCGGGGGATCCGGGAACAGCGCCCGCTCGAAGACCCACAGGCTGTCGTACCCGATCGCCTCCGCGGCGCGGGCCACGTCGGGCACGTCCCGTCCGAGGTCGTACTGCTTCATCTGGGGGAGGGTGAGGCCGAGTCGCGTCGCCATACCTGGGTGCTCCTTCGCATCAGGGTGTGCCGATCGTTCAACGTACAGTGATCCGAACCGAGTTCCGGCGAGGACCGCGCCGCGTGGCCGGATCAGCTCGGCAGAGGAGTGAGCAGCATCCGGCCGGCCAGGCCCACCGCGGCGTCGAGGCGTTCGGCGAACTCCTCGGCCAGGTCCGGGAGTCCGCGCAGGGCCCACAGTGCCCGGGCCGCCGCCCAGGTGGCCTGACGCGCCCGCTCGAGGCTCCATGAGCCGAGCAGATGGGTGAGCGGATCGGCGATCTGGAGCAGGTCGGGGCCCGGCATCAGATCTTCGCGGATGTGTTCCTCCAGCGAGACGAGGAGATCACCCACGCGGTCGAACTCGTCCTCCAGGTCGGCCGGTTCGCAGTCGAGCGTACGACAGGTGTCCACCAGGGCGAGCGCCAGATCGTGCCCGATGTGCGCGTTGATGCCCGCGAGCGCGAACTGCAGCGGACGTACCCCCGGATGGCGGCGGAACTGCAGCACCGGCCGCCAGCAGGCCGGTGCGCGGCCTTCTTCGGCCACCGCCAGATAGCGCTCCGCGAACCGCACGTCCAGCGTGATCGCGGCCCGGCGGTCCGGGAAGAGCCCGGTGTCCAGGTGCCGGTCGAACTCCTCGGTGACGGTGAGGTAGACGCGGTTGAAGACCGCGAGACCGTCCCGCTCGGGGAGCTCCGCGTCCAGGGTCCGCATACGGGAGACGACCGCGTCTACGGGAGTGGTGAACTGTGCCGACTGCGCCATGAGGGCAGCGTCCCAGTCCTAGGGTGGCCGGAGTGCCGCCGGGCCGGAGGCTTCCCCAGAACGGGGGAACGCGGCCGGGGCGGGAGTGGGGGAGCAGTACGTGTCAGGCTTACGTGCCCATCGGTCGGCCGAGCGCAGGGCCGAGCGCAGGAGGTCTGCCGGGCGCGCCGCGATGGTCGCCGCGGCCTCGGTCGTCGTGGCGGTCGGGACCGTGACGGGGATGGTGTCCGCGCTCGACGGCGGTCGCCCCTCGAAGGCCGCGAAACCGCCGGTGACCCAGTCGCCCGGCCTCGGGCCGCTGCCGGGTGTGCCGACGCCGTCGCGCACCCCGGCCACGCCGTCCCGGTCGGGTTCGGCGTCCCCGGGACCGGCTCCCGAGTCCTCGCCGAGCAGGAGGAAACCGCGGACCGTGGCCGCTCCCGCGCGTCTCTACCGCCACTCGGACTCCCAGGTCCGCGACTGGGTCGACGCCCACGCCGGTGACGCCCGGCGGCCGGTCATCGAGTCCCGGATCGCCGACCGTCCGGCCGCGGTGTGGTTCGCGGACTTCACGCCGTCCACCATCACCGCGCGGGTCAGGGCCGTGACGTCGGCGGGATCCGCGCAGGGCCGGGTGCCCGTCGTCGTGCCGTACGCCATCCCGGGGCGCGACTGCGGCGGCGCCTCGGACGGCGGGGCGCCCGACCTCGCCGCGTACGACGGCTGGATCGACGGCTTCGCGGCCGGGCTCGGCTCGGGCGAGGTCGTCGTCGTCCTGGAGCCCGACTCGATCGCCCAGTCCGACTGCCTCGGCGAGGGCGAACGGGCCGACCGCTTCGCCTCCCTGGCCCGCGCCGGCCGCGTCCTGAAGGCGGCGAACCCCAGGGCCAGGGTCTACTTCGACGCCGGTCACTCCGACTGGAACCCGGCCGCCGAACAGGCCGCGCTGCTCGGCCGGGCGGGCGCGGCCTCGGCCGCCTCCTCCGACGGCGTCTTCACCAATGTGTCCAACTTCCACCGGACGAGCGACGAGATCGCCTACGCCCGGAGGGTGCTGTCCGCGCTCGGCGGGTCCGCGCACCTCGGCGCCGTCATCGACACCAGCCGCAACGGCAACGGCGCCCCTCCCGACGGAGAATGGTGCGATCCGGCGGGCCGCAGGATCGGCCAGGCGCCGACCCTGAGCACCGGGGAGGCCGGGATCGACGCCTATCTGTGGGTGAAGCTGCCGGGTGAGTCGGACGGCTGCCGGGGCACACCGGGGACCTTCTCGGCCGAGTACGCCTATGAGCTGGCGCGCTGATCCCCTGGCGAGTCGTACGTCGACGTCCCCGAGTCGAGCAGGGGATCCTGCCGCTTGAGGTGGGCCGGGGCCATCGCCCGCAGCGCGTGATAGCCGGTGATCACGACGATGGTGCCCAGCGCGATGCCGTTCAGCGAGAAGTTGTCGGTGAACTTCAGGGTGACGCCGCCGATGCCGATGATGATGCCCGCGGCGGCCGGCACCAGGTTCAGCGGATTGCGCAGGTCCACCCGGGCGTTGAGCCAGATCTGGGCGCCGAGCAGGCCGATCATGCCGTACAGGATGACGGTGATGCCGCCGAGGACACCGCCCGGGATCGCCGCGACCACCGCACCGAAGGTGGGGCACAGGCCGAAGAGCAGGGCGAAGCCGGCGGCCGCCCAGTAGGCGGCCGTGGAGTAGACCCGGGTCGCGGCCATCACGCCGATGTTCTCGGAGTAGGTGGTGTTGGGCGGGCCGCCGACCGCCGCGGAGAGCATCGAGGCGGCGCCGTCGGCGGAGATCGCGGTGCCGAGCCTGTCGTCCAGTGAGTCGCCGGTCATCTCGCCGACGGCCTTGACGTGACCGGCGTTCTCGGCGACCAGCGCAATCAGGACCGGCAGCGCGACGAGGATCGCCGACCACTGGAACGACGGTCCGTGGAAGGACGGCAGCCCGATCCAGTCGGCCCGGCCGACACCGGAGAGGTCCAGGCGCCAGTGGTCGGTCACCTTCCCGCTCGCGTCCGTCGAGTGGATCCGGCCGAAGATCCGGTCGAAGGCCCAGGAGATGACGTAACCGAAGACGAGCCCGAGGAAGATCGCGATGCGTGACCAGAAACCGCGCAGGCACACCACGGCCGCTCCGGTGACCAGCATCGTGAGGAGCGCGGTCCACTGGTCCTGCGGCCAGTAGGTGGACGCGGTCACCGGCGCCAGGTTGAAGCCGATCAGCATGACGACCGCGCCGGTCACGATCGGCGGCATCGCGGCGTGGATGATCCTCGCCCCGAACCGCTGCACGGCGAGACCCGCCAGGAACAGCGCGACCCCGACCACGAAGCACGCGCCCGTCACCGTCGCGCTGGTGCCGCCCTGCGCGCGGATCACGGCGGCGACGCCCACGAAGGAGAGCGAACAGCCCAGGTAGCTGGGCACCCGGCCGCGGGTGGCGAGCAGGAAGATGACCGTCGCGACACCGGACATCATGATCGCAAGATTCGGGTCGAGTCCCATCAGGACGGGTGCCACGAAGGACGCCCCGAACATCGCCACCACATGCTGGGCGCCGAGCCCGAAGGTCCGGGGCCAGGAGAGGCGTTCGTCGGGGCGGACGACCGCTCCCGGGGCGGGGGTCCGCCCGTCGCCGTGCAGTTTCCAGCGCACGCCGAGATCCATGGTGAGGATTCGCTTTCTCTGTACGTGAATCGGTCCGGGCGATTGTCAGGGTCAACCGGCCGCCCTACGCTCGCACGATCCTACTCATGAACATCGTTCATATGTATGATCGGAGTGTTCTGTGAACGCACGATCCCGACTGGGCGCGGTCGCGGTCGCGGTGGCCGTCGCGCTGGTGTCCGTCCTCGTTCCCGCCGCGTCCGCTCGTACCGCCTCCGCCGTCGCCCTCGCGGCGTCCGCTCACGCGGTGCCGGGCATCCCCAGGACCGTGGTCCTCGACGGCGGACGGCTCCAGCGGACCCGGATCCGGCTGGACCACGGCGACCGCCGACTCGCCCGACCGCTGCGGGACTTGACGGCCCGCGCCGACAACTGGCTGGACCAGGGCCCCTGGACGGTCGTCGACAAGCCGAGACCCGCCCCCGGCGGCGACCCTCACGACTACCTCAGTCAGGCCCCCTACTGGTGGCCCTCGCGGCCCGCCACCGCCGACAACCCCTGGGGCTGCCCCTATGTCCAGCGCGACGGGCAGCGCAACCCCGAGGTGGACACCGGCACCGACCGCCAGGACGTCGAGAAGGTCTTCGACTCGACGTACGACCTCGCGCTCGCCTGGTACTACACCGGCAGGAAGCAGTACGCCGAGAAGGCCGCCCAGGTCCTGCGCACCTGGTTCCTGGACCCGGCGACGCGGATGAACCCGAACCTGGACCACGGCCAGTTCATCCCGTGCAGGTACGACGGCCGGGCCATCGGCATCATCGACTTCTCGCAGTCCTATACGAGCGTCCTCGACGCGATCGCCCTCCTGGACACCGGCGCCCCCGGCTGGTCCCGGCACGACCGGGCCGCGATGCTCGACTGGAACACCGGCTTCCGCGACTGGCTGGCGGACAGCGCCTTCGGCAAGGAGGAGGGTGCGGCCCAGAACAACCACGGCACCTTCCACGACATGCAGCTCGCCGCGCTCGCGTACGCGACCGGCGACAAGGCACTCGCCCGGCGGACCGTGCTCGCCGCGCGTGCCCTGCGCATCGACCCGCAGATCGCCGCCGACGGCAGCCAGCCCCAGGAGCTGGCCCGCACCCGCAGCTGGCACTACTCGACCTTCGACCTGGTCGCCTACACCCGGCTCGCGGCCATCGGCCGGCATGTCGGCGTGGACCTCTGGTCCTACCGGGGGCCGGACGGCCAGAGCCTGTTCAAGGCGGTCGACTACCTGCTGCCCGCGGCGACCGGCGCCGAGCCGTGGACCCGTCCCGAGCTGGAGTTCCACCGGTTCGCTGCGAGCGATGTGGTGCACGCGGCGGCCGACGCGGGGGACCGGGCCGCACGGGCCGCCGTGCCGAAGCTCGAAGCGCCGCCCGGCGGCGATCTGTGGGAGCTGCGGCCGGCCGCCGAGCAGCTCGACTCGATCACGGGCTGATCCCGCCCGGACGGGGTTCCTGAGCGGTTGCTTAGGATGGGGGTGTCGTTTTCAGCCACGCCTGTCCCATCAGCACCCCGTCCCAGGAGCCCCGCCCGTGACCGCCGAAGCCCCCGTCGCCCCCGCCCTTCCGTACGGACGGCTCCTGCCCGTCACCGTCCACTTCGACGACCTCGACGCGCTCGGACTGCTGCACAACGCCCGCTACCCGGTCATGGTCGAGCGCGCCTGGGCCGCGCTCTGGTACGAGCGCGGCTTGACCTTCGAGGGCGACTGGGAGGCGGCGGGCGACTTCTGCAACGCCGTCAAGGAACTGCGCATCACCTACGAGGCCCCGGTCAGCCGCCCCGGCGCGTACGCCGTCCACCTCTGGCTGGAACGGCTCGGGAACACCGGACTGACGTACGGCTTCCGCTTCTGCTCCCTCGACGGCGCGGTGACCTACGCGCACGGCACCCGCGTCCTCGTCCGGCTCGACCCCGGGACACTGCGCCCGACGCCGTGGAGCGACCGGTTCAGGACCTTGGGCCGGGAACTGCTGCGCTCGGAGGGCTGACCTTCGGGCGGTCGCGGTCCCCGGCGCGCAGCACACCCGCGAGCACGGTGAGCCCGAACGCCAGGATCGTGACCAGCCCGAACGACACGACCAGACTCGTCGCCTGCGCCACCGACCCGATCAGGCTCGGCGCGATCAGACCCGAGGTGTACGTGATGGTCGCGACGCCCGCGATGGCCTGACTGGGGTTGGGGCCGCTGCGCCCGGCCGCCGCGAAGCAGAGCGGGACGACGACCGCGATACCGAGGCCGAGCAGGGCGAAGCCGCCCATCGCCACCGCCGGATGCTCCGCCACGACGATCAGCAGCCCGCCGATCACGGCCAGCACGCCGCCCGCCCGCACGGTGCGCACGGCGCCGAAGCGGTTCACCACCGTGTCGCCCACCAGCCGGGCCACCGCCATGGTCAGCATGAAACCGGTGGTCGACGCCGCGGCGAGACCCGCCGAACTGTCCAACTGGTCGCGCAGGTAGACCGCCGACCAGTCCAGGCTCGCGCCCTCCGCGAAGACCGCGCAGAAACCGACGGCGCCGATGAGCAGCGCCGACCGGGGCGGCAGCGCGAACCGCGGCGGCGGCTCCTCGTCCTCGGTGGGCTGCAGATCGAGCACCCAGCGGCAGGCGACCAGACCCAGGAGCGTGAGGATCACCGCGGCCAGGGCGTGGTGCAGGCGCGCGTCCGAGCCCAGATGGGCGGCGAGCGTGCCGGCCGCCGCGCCGATCAGGGCGCCGGCGCTCCACATGCCGTGCAGCCCGGACATGATCGACTTGTCGAGCCGGTTCTCGACCTCGACACCCAGCGCGTTCATGGCGACGTCCGCCATGCCCGCCGTGGCGCCGTAGACGAACATGGCGAGGCACAGGGTGAGCAGGTTCGGAGCCAGCGACGGGAGGATCAGGGCCAGCGTCCACAGGGTCATGAGCCCGCGCAGTGCCGTACGGCTCCCGAAGCGGTGGGTGATCCGGCCGGCCAGCGGCATCGAGCAGGACGCGCCGAGGGCGGTGAAGGCGAGGGCGAAGCCCAGCTGCCCCGCACTGACCGACGCATGGTCCTGGATCCACGGCACGCGGGTCGCGAACGAGCCCGTGACGGCTCCGTGCACGGCGAAGACGGCCGCCACGGCGTACCGGGCGCGCTTCACCTCGCGCTGGTCGTAGACCACTTCACTCATGCTCCGGCCCTCCCCGAGTGATGGTGCCCCATTCGGCCGCCGTAAACTATCAGGAACCCTGCCTGATAGATAGACGATTGTTCGCCGCCCGCCCGTCGGGCGGGCCCGCCGATCTGGGAGGATCCCGGCATGCCCGCATCCCCGAGCACCGCCCGGGCCATCAACGACCGGCTCGCCCTGCGGCTGTTGCAGCAGGAAGGCCCTTTGACGGCAGGCCGGCTGAAACAGCTCACCGGACTGTCCCGGCCGACGGTCGCCGACCTCGTCGAACGCCTCACGGCCTCCGGCCTCATCACGGTCGTCGGGGAATCGGGGGAGCAGCGGCGCGGCCCGAACGCCCGGGTCTACGGGATCGTCGCGGACCGCGCCCATCTGGCCGCGCTGGACGTCCGTACGGAGGGAGTCTCCGTCGTCGTCTCCGACCTGGTCGGAGACGTCCTGGCCGAGGCTTCCGTGCCGATCGGCGGTGACACCGGGACCGCACCGGCGGTGGAGCGGGCGGTCGCCTTGGTCGAGCGCGTGGCGAAGGAGGCGGGGGCCCTGGGGGCGGCGCCCCCGCGCGAACTCGTCCGTGGGTGGGGCAGGCTGCACACAGTCGGCATCGGCGCGCCCGGCCTGATCGACCCCGCCACCGGCGAACTGCGCGACTCCTCGGGGCTGCCCGCGTGGCACCGGCGTCTGGTCGCCGCCCTCCAGGAACGGCTGCCCGAGGCCCGCGTCCTCGTCGAGAACGAGACCAACCTCGCCGCCCTCGCCGAACAGCGTGACGGCGTCGCCCGCGACCGTGACACCTTCGTCCTGCTGTGGCTCGGCCACGGCACCGGGGCCGCCGTCGTCCTCGACGGCGCCCTGCGCCGCGGTGCCTCGGGAGGCACCGGGGAGATCGGCTTCCTGCCCGTACCCGGCACCACGACCCTCCCCTCGGCGACCGACTGCGAGGGCGGCTTCCACTCGCTGGCCGGGGCGGCCGCGGTCGCGGCGCTGGCCGTGGAGTTCGGTGTCTCGGCCGAGCCGGACGCCCACGAGCCGCCTGCCGCGGCGCTGGTGAGACACGCGGTGGCCGCCCCCGACACCCCGGGCGCCGCCGCATTCCTCGACGCCCTCGGTGACCGCCTCGCCATCGGGGCGGCCTCCGTCACCGCCGTCCTGGACCCCGGCTGTGTGGTTCTCGGCGGTGAGGTCGGCCGGGCGGGCGGTGCCGCGCTCGCCGCCCGGGTCGAGCGACGGCTCGCCCGCATGTCGCCGCTCCCGACCGAGGTGCGCGCGAGCACGCTGGGCGGCGGCGCGGTACTGCGCGGCGCCCTGCTGACCGCCCGCGACGGCGCGCAGGACGAGCTGTTCGCTCCGCCTTCGTCGCGGTAGGAGCCGGGTCGGGGACCCCGGGTGGCGGGCCGAGCCGATGGGTGGCCCGGCGCCCCGGGCTCACCGGCGTATCAGCGTGCGTTCTCCGAGCGTGCCTTCAGGAAGTTCTCGAACGTTCCCTTCCCCACGGCGTGGGCCGGTGTGAGGTGGTGCCCCTCACGGAACGCCCGGTAGGTCTTGCCCGGCAGGCGTACGTCGAGCAGCGGGCGTCGCTTCCCGGTGGCGCGGAGGTGGGCGGCGGCCAGCGAGCGGAACGAGCGCACCTCGGGCCCGCCCATGTCCGCGACCCGCCCCGCGGGCGGCCCGGCCGCCAGTTCGGCCAGCCGGGCGGCGACCTCGGCGGCCTCGACCGGCTGGTCGGAGACCCCGGCCGGGAGGAGCAGCACCGGCAGTCTGGCGAGCCCGCCCAGGAGCTGGGCGACGAGGTCGTGGAACTGGGTGGTGCGCAGGATCGTCCAGCCGAGCCCGGACTCCTCGATCAGCCTCTCCACGGCCAGCTTGGTCTTGTAGTAGCCCATCGGCACCGCGTCGACGCCGACGATCGAGATGTAGATCAGATGCGGGACGGCCGCCCGGCGCGCGGCCGCGACGACCTGCGCGGCGGCCCGTTCGTCGCCTCCCCGCGGTGTGGTCGCGCAGTGCACGATCGCGTCCACTCCCGCGACGGCCGCGTCCAGGCCGCTGCCGCCCTCGCGCAGATCGACGGCGTACGGCTGCGCGTGCCGGCTGAGCACCCGCACCTCGTGCCCGTCCGCCCGCAGCCGCTCGGTGACGAGCCGGCCGAGGGTGCCGGTTCCGCCGGTCACCAGGATCGTGGTCATGCTGTTCAGCCCTTCGATGCCGGACGCTCCCGGGTGGAACGCCCCTCGTCAGCTGAGACCGGACAGCCCGCGCGGATGTGACAGCGGCCCGCGCGGGAGGACGGCCACCTGGCGTCGGCGGGCGTGACCCGTCTACGCGCCCGGATGGTGTGACCCCGTCTACGCACCCGGACGGCGTGACCCCGTCCACGCACCCGGATCGGGCGGGAGCGGGACCTCACGGGGCCGGGACCCAGGGGAGGGGAGGCGGTCGGAGCCGTCGGGCCGGACCCGCGCCAGCTGGCGCCCCACGAACTCCAGTTTGTCGGGGTTCAGCACCACCCGCACCTCCGTGAACAGCCCGTCGTGGACCTCGAACGCGGCGACGCCGATGACCGCGGCGACCCCGTCGGCGTCCTCGGGCCCGCGCGCGATCAGCCCGGCGCTGCCGTTGACCTCGGTCATCGACAGACCGACACCGTCCGCCAGGGACCGGCCGAGGACACCGGCCAGGAAGCGCAGCACCTTCTCCCGCCCCTCGACGGGCCGCCGTGCCGCGGAGACCTTGCCGCCTCCGTCGGACCACCAGGTGACCTCCTCGGCGAACAGCCGCTCCAGGCCGGCCAGATCACCGTCACGGGCGGCGGAGAGGAACGAGGCGACGAGCCGGGTCCGCTGCTCGGCGGGGGCCTCGAAGCGGGCCTCCGGTGCGGCGATCCGCCGTACCGCCCGCCGGTACAGCTGACGGCAGTTGGCCTCGCTCAGCTCCAGCACGTCGGCGATCTCCCGGTGGCCGTACGCGAAGGCCTCCCGCAGGACGTAGACCGCCCGCTCGGTCGGGGTGAGCCGCTCCAGGAGGACGAGCAGGGCGAGTGACACGGCGTCACGCTGCTCCGCCGACTCCAGGGGGCCGAGGGCGCCGCCCGCCGTGACGAGAGGTTCGGGCAGCCAGGGCCCCACGTACGTCTCGCGCCGTGCACGGGCCGAGGTCAGCCGGTTGAGGCAGAGGTTGGTGACGACCTTGGCGAGCCAGGCGCCGGGCCGCTCGACCTCCGCGCGGTCGGCGCCGCTGAAGCGGAGATAGGCGTCCTGCACCGTGTCCTCGGCGTCGGCGGCGGAACCGAGCATGCGGTAGGCGAGCCCGAACAGGCGCGGGCGATACGTCTCGAACTCGTCGGCGAGGCTCGTCGTCACGCCTCCAGCCTCGCAGAGGCCGGGATCCGGCGGACCGCACGGGTACCGGCGGCCGAGCCGGGTCCGGTTGGGGGACCCGGCGGCGGGGCAAGGGCCTTCGTCACCGCCGCCGGGTCGATCATGGGGGGACCGGCGATGAACGATCACGCAGTCTTGATCGAGGACACTAAGAGGACTAGACCATAGCGTCAATAGGTATGGACCAATATTGCGGCGGCGTGGTACGGCCCAAGGGCGCGCGGCGCGACGGGAGTTGGCTTGAGAGACCGTCTTGCGAATGTCCATGCCGAGTCTCTGTGAGCCACCCCACAGAGGTGCGGCCGCATGGGTGCCGATCGAGCGTGGCACACTGGCCCTGTACCAGAAGCAGCGCACTCCGGGGTCGGTGTAATTCCGAACCGGCGGTTACAGTCCGCGACCCGGTCGCTTCCAGCGGCCGGTTGACCAGGTGAAATTCCTGGACCGACGGTTAAAGTCCGGATGGGAGGCAGTGCGCGGCGGGCGGGCATGCGTGCGCGCTGCCGTTTGTTGCTCCTCGTCCTGCGGGACGAGTGACCTTTCGGCTTCGCTGCCTGTATGTCGCGGTCCGCTCATTCTGTCGTCATCGACAGGCCCCGGAGTCCGTGCCCTATGAGGCAGGAGGACCCGGGAAGTGTTCACCGGAATCGTCGAAGAGCTGGGTGAGGTCACCGCCGTCGAGACGCTCGACGACGCCTCGCGTTTCCGCCTGCGTGGCCCCGTCGTCACGCAGGGCGCGCAGCACGGCGACTCCATCGCCGTCAACGGAGTCTGTCTCACCGTGGTCGAGCACGAAGGCGACGAGTTCACCGCCGACGTCATGGCGGAAACCCTGAACCGCTCCAGCCTCGGCGCCCTCACCGTCGGCTCCCGCGTCAACCTGGAACGCCCGATGGCCGTGGGGGAGCGCCTCGGCGGCCACATCGTGCAGGGACACGTCGACGGCACCGGCGCGGTCGTCGAGCGCAAGCCGTCCGACAACTGGGAGATCGTCAAGATCTCGCTCCCGGCCGACCTCTCGCGCTATGTGGTCGAGAAGGGCTCCATCACGGTCGACGGCATCAGCCTGACCGTCGTCGACGCCGGCCCCGACTACTTCACCGTGAGCCTCATCCCCACCACCCTCGACCTGACCACGCTGGGCCACAAGCAGCCCGGCGACCCGGTCAACCTCGAGGTCGACGTCATCGCCAAGTACGTCGAGCGACTGCTCGGCGCCCGTGGCGAGCAGCCCGCCGGTCTGCCCGGCGCCCAGGGGGCCGGGCAGTGAACTGGCTCAACTCCGAGGCCTTCGTCCTCCTCGACCAGCACATCATGTGGTCGGACATGATCGGCAACGTGATCGGTCTGATCGCCCTCGCGCTCGGCTGGCGGCGCTCCATATGGAGCTGGCCCGTTCAGCTCCTGTCCGGCGTCATCCTCTTCGCGGCCTTCTTCGGTCACCTCACCGGCAGTGCGGGCAAGCAGGTCGTGGTCATCGCCGTCGCCCTGTGGGGCTGGTGGCAGTGGAACCGCGGCGAGGGCAAGGACGGACGCGTCTCCGTGCGGTTCGCCACCTGGCGCGAGCGCGCGTACATGGCGGGCGCCGCGGCCGTGGGCACGCTCGCGGTCAGCGGCCTGTTCCACCTCTACCCGAAGCTGTCGTGGGACCCCTGGCCGGACGCCTACATCTTCGTCGGCACGATCGTCGCCATGTACGCGCAGGCCCGCGGCATGGTCGAGTTCTGGTTCGCCTGGCTGCTGGTCGACCTGGTGGGTGTCCCCCTCAACTTCGCCAACGGCTACGCCTTCTCCGGTTTCGTCTACGTCCTGTACGGCGCGCTCGTCCTGTGGGGACTGCGCGACTGGTGGCTGCGCTCCCGCGAGGCCGGGCAGCCCGTCCTGGAAGGAGCTCCGGCATGACAACGGCGCCGGTTTGGTACAGCACCGGGCACGATCAAGACGCCTCGGACTTCGCGCTCGATCCCGTCGAGCAGGCCATCGCCGACATCGCGGCGGGCCGCCCCATCGTGGTCGTCGACGACGAGGACCGGGAGAACGAGGGCGACCTCGTCATCGCCGCCGAGAAGGCGACCCCCGAGATCGTCGCCTTCATGATGAGCGAGTGCCGCGGGCTGATCTGCGCACCCATGGAGGGCGACGAGCTCGACCGGCTGCGCCTTCCGCAGATGGTCGACGACAACACCGAGTCGATGAAGACGGCGTTCACGGTGTCGGTGGACGCGTCCGCCGCGCACGGTGTGAGCACCGGCATCTCGGCGTCCGACCGCGCCACCACCCTGCGGCTCCTCGCGGACGGCGCGGCCGGGGCCGACGACTTCGTGCGCCCGGGCCACATCTTCCCGCTCCGTGCCCGGCCCGGCGGTGTCCTGGCGCGCAACGGCCACACCGAGGCCGCCGTCGACCTGGCCCGGCTGGCCGGCCTGCGTCCGGCCGGAGCGATCGTCGAGATCGCGGGCGAGGACGGCCGGATGCTCCGGCTGCCCGAGCTGATCCCCTTCGCCCGCAAGCACGGCCTGACGATCATCTCCATCGAGGACCTGATCGCCTACCGCCGCTCCGCCGAGCTCTCGGCGACGCCCGGTGAGGGCGCGCTGCTCGCCGGACCCACCGTCCGCCGCGAGGCCGAGGTCCATCTGCCCACCGCCTTCGGCGAGTTCACGGCGTACGGCTACCGCTCCACCGCCGACGGCGTCGAGCACGTCGCTCTCGTCCACGGCGAGATCGGCGACGGCGAGGACGTCGTCGTCCGCGTGCACTCCGAGTGCCTCACCGGTGACGTCTTCCACTCGCAGCGCTGCGACTGCGGCCCCCAGCTGCAGACGTCCATGGAACGCATCCAGACCGAGGGCCGCGGCATCGTGGTCTATCTGCGCGGCCACGAGGGGCGCGGCATCGGCCTGCTCTCCAAACTCCGCGCGTACGAGCTGCAGGAGCGCGGCCGCGACACCCTCGACGCCAACCTGGAACTCGGCCTGCCCGCCGACGCCCGGGACTACGGCGCGAGCGCGCAGATCCTGGAGGACCTCGGCGTCCGGAGCCTGCGGCTGATGACGAACAACCCCGACAAGACCGACGCGCTCGTCCGGTACGGCCTGCGGGTCTCCGGACGGGAGCCGATGCCCGTACAGGCGGGCGAGCACAATCTGCGCTACCTGCGCACCAAGCGGGACCGGATGGGCCACGACCTGCCCTGGCTGGACACGACCACCGTGTCGGCCTGCGGGAGCCAGTGACACCGCACGACCGGTACCACCTGCACGACACACGCACTATCGGCAACACAGCACAGCGGGACTGAGGAGAGACGTGAGCGGCAAGGGTGCACCTGAACTGTCCGTACGCAACTGCGGCGACCTGCGGGTCGCGGTCATCGCGGCACAGTGGCACGACAAGGTGATGGACGGTCTCGTCGACGGCGCGCTGCGCGCCCTGCACGAGCTGGGAATCGACGAGCCGACCCTGCTGCGGGTCCCCGGGAGCTTCGAGCTGCCGGTCGTCGCCAAGGTCCTGGCGGGCCGCGGCTACGACGCGATCGTCGCGCTCGGCGTCGTCATCCGCGGCGGAACGCCCCACTTCGAGTACGTGTGCCAGGGGGTCACCCAGGGCCTCACCCAGGTCTCCATCGACACCGGCGTCCCCATCGGCTTCGGTGTGCTGACCTGTGACACCGAGGAGCAGGCCCTGGACCGCGCGGGCCTCGAAGGCTCCAACGAGGACAAGGGACACGAGGCGGTGACGGCCGCCGTGGCGACGGCGGCCACCCTCCGCTCAGTATCCGAACCCTGGCACTGAGGTACGGCACCGAGCGCGTAGGGTGAGGACCACCATGTCCAATAAGACGTTCGAGGAGCTCTTCACCGAGCTCCAGCAGAAGGCCGCCACGGGCGATCCCGCCACTTCGCGCACCGCCGAGCTGGTCGGCAAGGGTGTTCATGCCATCGGCAAGAAGGTCGTCGAAGAGGCCGCAGAGGTCTGGATGGCCGCCGAGTACGAGGGCAAGGACGCCGCCGCCGAGGAGATCTCGCAGCTGCTGTACCACGTCCAGGTGATGATGGTCGCTCGCGGGATCTCCCTCGACGACGTGTACGCGCATCTGTAGGGGCCCGTCTCAGCAGCGCCCCCCACCGAGCACGTCCACCTGTCCCACCCACTCCTGAACAACCTCACGCAAAGGAAGCCGACCTCATGCTGCGCATCGCCGTCCCCAACAAGGGTTCCCTCTCAGGCCCTGCGGCGGAGATGCTGCATGAGGCCGGCTACCAGCAGCGCCGGGAGTCCAAGGAGCTCAGGATCGTCGACCCGGAGAACGAGGTCGAGTTCTTCTACCTCCGCCCCCGCGACATCGCGATCTACGTCTCCTCGGGCCGGCTCGACATCGGCATCACCGGCCGCGACCTCCTGATCGACTCCGGGGCCAACGCGGAGGAGATCCTCCCGCTCGGCTTCGCCCGCTCCACCTTCCGCTTCGCCGGCAAGCCGGCCACCGCGAACGGCATCGCGGACCTCAACGGCATGACCGTCGCCACCTCCTACGAGGGCATCGTCGCCAAGCACCTCGCCGACCACGGCGTCGACGCCTCCGTCGTGCACCTCGACGGGGCCGTCGAGACCGCCATCGAACTCGGTGTCGCCGAGGTCATCGCGGACGTCGTCGAGACGGGCACCTCGCTGCGCAACGCCGGCCTGGAGGTCTTCGGCGACCCGATCATGAAGTCCGAGGCCATCGTCATCCGCCGCGTCGGAGCCGACCTCACCGAGGACGCCGAGCCCAAGGTGCAGCAGTTCCTGCGCCGGCTCCAGGGCGTCCTGGTCGCCCGGACCTACGTGATGATGGACTACGACTGCCGCGCCGAGCACCTGGAGAAGGCCGTCGCGCTCACTCCCGGCCTGGAGTCGCCGACCATCTCGCCGCTGCACAACGAGGGCTGGGTCGCCGTCCGCGCCATGGTCCCCTCCAAGGAGGCCCAGCGGATCATGGACGACCTGTACGCGCTCGGCGCGCGGGCCATCCTGACCACGGCCATCCACGCCTGCCGGCTCTGACAGGGATCTCGAACATGTCGGACCTTCCCGCCCTTCCCATAACCTTCCGCCCGTCCCGCACCCGGGCCGTGCTGCTCACCGCCGGCGCCACGATCCTCGTGGTCATCACCACGGTCGCCATGCTTCTGGAGCAACTCGGCCCGGGGGAGCGGCTCAGCTTCATCTTTACCGCGGCCCTCCTCTTCGGGGTGCTCCTGCTGCTCGCGCGGCCCAAGGTCGTCGCCGACGAGACCGGGGTCACCGTCGTGAACATCGCGAGCCGGCGGCACCTGGACTGGGCGGAGATCCTGAAGGTCAACCTGCGCCCCGGCGACCCCTGGGTGTTCCTCGACCTCAGTGACGGCACCAGCCTGCCGGCGCTCGGCATCCAGCCGGGCATCGCCAAGCAGCGCGCCATCGAGGACGCCCGGACCCTGCGCGCCCTCGCCGAGGCCCGCGCCATTCGCGAGCCCGGCGGGCACCGCGACGAACATCAGGGCTGACTCTCGCCCTTCCACCCTGCCCTGAGGGCCCATGTCTTGATTAATCTGTTGGCGGAGGCGTTTTCATCGCGCCTCCGCCTCCGATGTGCCCCCAGCCCTCAGAGGCTCCCTGCTACCCGAGGAGTGACTCCCTCCAGCGATGGACGGATCGTCCTGTAGTACCTGCGCCGCCCCCTTCCGACATATCGAGGCGGCGGCATGACCATCCCCCTGTTGCTCCTTGGCGCGGCGTTCCTGCTGATTCTCGCCAACGGCTTCTTCGTGGCGGCCGAGTTCGGCCTCATCACGGTCGAGCGCCCGGACGCCGAGCAGGCCGCGGCCGCCGGCGACAAGCGCGCCGGCACGGTCGTCGAGTCGCTCAAGGAACTGTCCTTCCAGCTCTCCGGCACCCAGCTCGGCATCACCATCACCTCGCTCGTCGTCGGCATGCTCGCCGAACCGGCGCTCGCCCAGCTGCTGGACGGCCCGTTCACCGCGATCGGGCTGCCCGAGGGCGCGGTGCCCGGCATCGCCGTGGTGGTCGGCATGCTGCTCGCCTCCGCCGTACAGATGGTGGTCGGTGAACTCGTGCCCAAGAACTGGGCGGTGTCCAGGCCGCTCCAGGTCGCCCGCTTCGTCGCCGGCCCGCAGCACGTCTTCTCCCGCCTCTTCCGGCCGGTGATCGCCGCGCTCAACACGGTCGCCAACCGGCTCGTCCGCGCCCTGGGCGTGGAACCCGCCGAGGAACTGGCCTCCGCCCGCACCCCCGGCGAACTCGTCTCCCTGGCCCGCCACTCGGCCCGGGCGGGCGCGCTGGAGCAGGACACCGCGGACCTCTTCGTCCGCACCATGTCGCTCGCCGACCTCACGGCCCAGCACGTCATGACGCCGCGAGTGAAGGTCAGCGCCCTCCAGTCGTCGGCGACCGCCGAGGACGTGGTCAACCTCACCCGTGCCACCGGCCTCTCCCGCTTCCCGGTCTACCGGGAGCGGATCGACGAGATCGTCGGCATGGTGCACCTCAAGGACGCCCTCGCGATCCCCTCGCACGACCGGCTGCGCACGCCTGTCGTCCGGATCGCCCAGGCCCCGCTGCTCGTCCCGGAGACGCTGCCCGTGCAGCCGCTCCTCGAACGGCTGCGCAATGAACAGCCGATCGCCGTCGTCGTCGACGAGTACGGCGGCACGGCCGGCGTGGTCACCCTGGAGGACATCGTCGAGGAACTCGTCGGTGAGGTCCGCGACGAGCACGACGACGTCCTGGGCGAACCGCCCGAGCTCGCGGCCGCCCCGCCCGAGGACGGCAGGCCCGCCTGGGACGCCGACGGCAGCTGCCGGGTGGACATCCTGCAGCGCATAGGCCTCGACGTTCCCGAGGGACCGTACGAGACCGTGGCGGGCCTCGTCGCCGACCTGCTCGGCAGGATCCCGGCCCCCGGCGACAAGGCCGAGCTCCCCGGCTGGCGTCTTTCGGTGCGCCAGGTCGGGCACTACCGTGCCGAACGCGTCCGCCTGGTGCGGACCGCGCTCGCCCCGGAGGCCGTCCGATGAGCGTGCTCCAACTCCTCTTCGCCGGCCTGCTGGTGCTCGCCAACGGCTTCTTCGTCGGCGCCGAGTTCGCCCTGGTGTCCGTGCGGCGCAGCCAGATCGAACCGCTCGGCACCGCGCGCTCCCGGCAGGTCCTGTACGGCCTGGAGCGGCTCCCGCAGATGATGGCGGCGGCCCAGTTCGGCATCACCATGTGCTCGTTGACGCTCGGCGCGGTCGCCGAGCCCACGGTCGCCCATCTCCTGGAGCCGGTCTTCGAGGCGGTCCGTCTGCCGGACGGGGTGATCCACCCCCTCGGCTATGTGATCGCGCTCGCCCTCGTCGTCTTCCTCCACCTCGTCATCGGCGAGATGGTCCCCAAGAACCTGGCGATGGCCGCGCCGGAGAAGACGGCCCTGTGGCTCAGCCCCGGACTGGTCGCCTTCGCGCGGCTGTGCCGGCCGGTCACGGTGGGCCTCGGCGCCTGCGCGCGGCTGATCCTCAGGCTGTTCCGGGTCGAGCCCAGGGACGAGGTCGAAGCGGTCTTCACCAGCGAGCAGCTCAACCGGCTCGTCGAGGACTCCGGACAGGCCGGCCTCCTCGACCCCGAGGAGCAGGAGCGCCTCGAGGACGCCCTGGAGCTCGGCTCCCGCCCGGTCACCGACGTCCTGCTCGACGGCGGCTCGCTGGTCACCGTGGACTCCTCGGTCACCCCGGGCCAGGTCGTCGCGCTCACCGCGCGCACCGGGTACTCCCGTTTCCCGGTGGTCGCGGAGAACGGCGCCTTCATGGGCTGCTATCTGCATGTGAAGGACGTCCTCGACCTGGAGGAGTCCGACCGCGCGGTCCCGCAGCAGATGTGGCGCCCCATGACCACCCTGCGGTCCGAACTCCCCCTGGACGACGCCCTCACCGTGATGCGCCGCGCCGCCACCCACCTGGCCCAGGTCGCCGACGCCACTGGGAAGGTCATGGGCCTCGTGACCCTTGAGGACGTACTGGAGCTGCTGGTCGGCGAGGTGCGGGACCCGGCGCACCGGGATGTCGCACCGGTGCGCGTCGCCGAGCCGCGCCCGAGCCCGGCCCCGGAGGAGGCGCTGGCGAGCTGATCGTGAGCGTGGGCCCCGGTTTCCCCGGCGGCCGTGCGACCGGTCCTTCCGGTCGTACGGCCGCCGGCGGCGCCGGGACCTTCTCACATGGCGGACGGATCCTGCGGGCCCCGTCCGGACAGGACCTCCCCGTAGGCCTGCATGAGGTCGGGCAGGCGCAGGGTCGACAGGTCGTCGCGCGAGGGTGTGCCGGGGTATCCCGACAGCCGCAGATCGCGATAGGCGCAGCTCTTCTCGTACAGGGTGCGCAGGAAGCGGCCGTTGCCGAGTTCGTCGATCCAGCCCTGGTCGACGACGTGGCCGGCGATCGACCGCAGCTCGTCCAGTGCCTCCTCGTCCCAGATGTCACCGTTCTCGGCGGCCAGCACCTCGCCGATGGAGGTCAGTTCGAGGGGGCGGTAGGAGGGGAAGTCCACGCGGGTGGTGAAGCGGGAGGAGAGGCCGGGGTTGGCGGCGAGAAGCCGGTCCATGCCCTCGGGGTATCCGGCGAGGATGACGACCAGGTGGTCGCGGTTGTCCTCGGCTCGCTTCAGCAGGACCTGGAGGGCTTCGTCGCCGTACGCGTCGCCCTTGCCGTAGCCGGAGTTGGACAGGGAGTACGCCTCGTCCACGAACAGGACGCCGCCGATCGCCGAGTCGATCAGCTCGTTGGCCTTCACGGCGGTCTGGCCGAGGTATTCGCCGACCAGGTCGGCTCGCTGGGCCTCGACCAGGTGGTCGCCGCCGAGCAGTCCGAGCGCGTAGAAGACCCGGCCGAGGATGCGGGCCACCGTGGTCTTGCCGGTGCCGGAGGGGCCGGAGAAGACGAAGTGCCGTTTGGGAGGCTGCACCGGCAGGCCCTGCCCGGTGCGCAGCCTTGCCATGTTCAACTGCGCCGACAGGGCCTTGACCTGTCGTTTCACGGGCTCCAGGCCCACCATGCGCTCCAGCTCGTCGAGTGCTTCCTCGAGTAATGCCGGGTCGGTCGGTCCCGCGGGCAGCGGCTGCACCGGCACCACGGCCTTCTCCCGGAAGGCGTCGGTCCGGGGCGGCAGCCCGCCGGGCGGCGAGGGATCGGGCTCCGAGAGTTTCAGGTCCCGCCCTTCGGAGCCGAACAGCGGATCCACTCCGTCCGGGCCCTCCAGCACGTCCTGCCCGATCCCGGCGAGCGTGATCGCCGCGAGATCGGCCGCGGCGTCGTCGTACCCGTCGCCCTCGGAGATGGCCGCGAGCCGCGCCGAGGTGTCCATGAAGGAGGGGTCGACCCGGTGCACCGCCCGGTACAGGGGGAGTGCCGCGGCCGACCGTCCGGTGCCCTCGTGGGCGCGGGCCAGCCAGTACCGCAGCTCCTTGCGCTGCGGCTGCTCGCTGCGGCAGCGCATCAGCGCGGACGACAGCAACGGCTCCGCCTGGCCGAACATCTCCAGCCGGACACGCGCCATGCCGCCGAACAGGCCGGCCTCTATGCCGAGCATCGGATCGTTGATCAGCGGATCGGTGTGCCGCACCAACTGGTCCCAGTCCTTCACCAGATAGGCGCGGCACGCGTGCAGGAAGCGCACCTGGTGGTCCGCGTCGACCGGTGGCAGACCGGCCAACGCCCGGTCCAGTTCGGGGACATGACGTCCGTCGAGCCAGTGCGAGGCGTGCGCGAGCAGCAGGTCGCGCGGGCTCTCCAGAACCGGTTGGACCCACCAGCCCAGCCAGTACCAGGAGTTGAGGGTGCGCCGGTGGCGGCCGCGCTGTTCGCCGAAGCGGTCCCGGTGCCGGAACATCCGCAGCAGCGCGGTCGTCGTGTCCACCCGCAGCGCGTGCAGTCCGAGCCAGCCGTCCGCCATACCGGGGTCCATCCGGACCGCGGCGCGGAACTCCTCCTCCGCCTGCGGGTAGGCGCCCATCGTGTAGGCGTCCACACCTCGCAGCCAGGCGAGGTCGGCCGGGGCCTCGGGGCCCTGCGTGCCGAAGTCCATCACGTCCCCCACAAACCGTGCCCCCGATGGTCGGGGAGTGTCTCGTGGATCAGGACACCCCCCTTGCCGCCGGGCCGGTGCCCGTCGGCAGCTCTGGTCGAACGACTGTGCCGCGGACGGGAGTTGCAGCGGTGCGCAGAGCAGCCGTCCGAAGGTCGCACCGAGAGGCATCGTACCTGCGGTACATGGGCCTGCCGAAGGGTGCCGCACACCCCGTTCCACGAGGTGGGAGCAGATGGGGCGCACTTCGGACGGTGACCCAGGGTGAGCGAATCATCCCGCGCAGCGTCCGGAAAGAGGGGGTGTGGGCAGAACGAAGCCCCCGATCACGGGGGAACAACCGGGGGCTTCGCGACTGCGGGGCGGCTCCCGAAGGCCGCTCATTGAGAACGTAAGACCTGTACGGCCCCCTGGTCAAGCAGAGTTGAGGCACTGAGGAAACTTCCCGTGCGCGGCTCTTCACAAGTTCAGCACACTGCGGGTGGTCCATCACGGTGAGTGATGAACTGGTCCGGTCCAGACGTCTCAACAGGCCCCGGCAGCACCTCATATCCCTCCGGACACTGCCGCACCACATGGTCCGCGAAGGGCCGCGTGGGGTCCTCGGCGAAGTGCCGGCGCTCCGCGTGGACCCACCCGGCCCAGAAATCGCTCTGCGCCTCCCCGTCCCGCCGCCGCCCCCGCGCCCAGGCCTCCTCGTGCGGCAACTCCATCCACAGGAGTCGCGCGAGCCACGGGCGCAGCAGCCGGCGTCCCGCGCCGACGCCCTCCAGAAGCACCACGGGCGCGGCCGGCAGCTCGCGGGCCGGTCCGAACTCCCGGGTGGTCCAGTCGTACGGGGCGTAGCGCGCCGTCTCGCCGCGCCCGAGCGGCTCGATCACCTCGTGCAGCAGGCGCCCGGTCCAGCCGAAGAGCTCCTCATGGGTGGCGATGTCGTCGAGGTGCAGTACGGGTGCGCCGCCCAGGGCCGACGCCAACTCCCCGGCGAACGTGGTCTTTCCGGAGCCCGCGTGGCCGTCGACGCCGATCAGGCGGGCGGGACCGCAGGAGGGCGGCAGTCGGCGCAGACGCGAGGCGAGCTCGTGAATGAGGTTTCCCGGGGTGAGATGCGAGGTGGGCATAGTTCTGGGGGACATTCTATCGATGTGCCGATCACAGGGGATCCACGGGTTCGGGGTAGTGGCGTATTGAACCATTCATTGAACAGCCCTCAGGAACTCCCCCCGGCCGACTCCAAAGGTTCCCGGCCCGGTGCAAGCAGGTATTTCAGATATGCCGTTCCGGTACTCCGTGATGCTGAGTAGGGTTCCTGTTGCGCAAGGGTGAAGTGTCGAACGGGGATGGACAGGGGAAGATGGCCGCGGGCTTATTCGAGGGGCAGTATGTGTGGCATCCGGCGGCCGACGACCGCAGACTCGCGAGCGTCTGTGTGGATGTCCGGGCCGGCCGCTATCGGAGTGCCCAGGAAGCTCTGGCCGAGACACGCGCCGACTTCGCGTTACGGGCTCACCGCTCCCTGGTCCTCGCCTCCGAGGCCGCCGACTCCGACCTCGCCGAACGCTGGCTGGGCGAGGAACAGACACCCGAAGCCGCGCTGATGTGGGCCCGCGTCGCCGTGCTGCGGGCGCTGCGCGCGGCGGACGCCAAGGACGACCGGGCCGAGGCCCTGGAGCGCATAGCGCTGACCGCCTGCGACCGGGCCGCGACGATGGACCGGGCGGATCCCACGCCCTGGGTCGCCCGGCTCTCCATGGCACGGCTCCACGATCTGCGTGACCCCGCACCGCAAGGGCTGCTGACCCAGCCGCCCGGTCCCTGGCGCCTGTTCTCGCACATCGCCCGCCTCGATCCGTGGAACCGTGAGGGCCATCACCGGTTCCTGGCGTTCTTCTTCACGCGGTACGGCGGTTCCGTGAACGCCGCCTGGGACGTCGCCGCCTTTCTCAGCCAGCGCGCCCCCGCCAGCTCGCCGCTGCGGCTGCTGCCGCTGGTGGCCCTGGTGGAGAGCTACAACCCCTCCCAGTTGCTGGTCGACCGCACCTGGGAGCAGCCGCAGTGGCGCTCCACGGCGCTCGCGAACTACCAGAACTGGCTTCCGGAGGTGTCCGGATACCGCTTCACGCCGGTGCTCGACCTGGCGTATCTGGCGCACGCCCTGTTCATGGCGCAGCGCGAGTTCGAGGCGCGCGCGGTCCTGATGGCCATGGGGCCGTACGCCTGCCGCATGCCGTGGAGCGTGTTCGGCGAGCCGGAGGAACAGCTCTCCCGCGCCCGCCGAGCCTGCGGTCTGCCCGTGCCGGGAGCCGCCTGACCGGCCGCCGCCCTCCCTGACGACCTGCACCCCCACCCAGAGAAAGGTCAGCTGTGTCAGAACGAATATCGGCCCCACGCCCGAGAGCCCGCGCCGGAGAGGATTCCGTCGCCCTCGACGACGACGCGACGCTTCACGCGATGGGATATCCGCGAAAACTCACCCGCCGATTCCAGGCGTTCGACAATTTCGCGATCTCCTTCACCATCATCAATATTATCTCCGGTATTTTCTCGTCCTTCGGTTTCGGAATGAATGCGGGCGGTCCGCGCATTCTCGTGTTCGGCTGGATCGGCGTCTCCGTGATGGTGCTCTTCATCGGCGCGGCGATGGCGGAGGTCGCCTCCGCCTATCCGACCAGCGGGGCGCTCTACTTCTCCGCCGGGAAGCTCGCCAAGCGGCACAAGGGTGCCTGGTCCTGGTACACGGGGTGGCTGAATTTCGTGGGCCAGGTGGGCGGCACGGCCGCCACCGGATACGCGGCCGCCACCTTCATCCAGGCGTTCATCGCCCTGCAGTGGCACTCGTACGAGCCGACCGCCCAGCAGACGGTCCTGATCACGGCTCTGATCATCGTGCTCCAGGGTTTGGCCAATACCTACACCGTCCAGCTGGTCGCCCTGCTCAACCGGATCTCCGTGTGGTGGCTGCTGATCGGGCTCGTAGTGATCGTGAGCACACTCATCGTGATGCCCGACGACCATCAGTCGGCCTCGTTCGTCACGCATTTCGCGAACAACACCGGTTTCACGAACGGGATTTACGGAGGCATGCTCGGTCTGCTGGTCACCAGCTGGACCTTCACCGGCTTCGACGGCAGCTTCCACATGTCCGAGGAAACGGTGCGTGCCACGGTCAACGCGCCGAAGGGGATCACCCGTGCGATCGGCTATTCGGCGATCACCGGACTCATCCTGATGCTCGCCCTTGTGTACAGCATCCACGATTATGACCAGGTGGCCGGTTCGTCCGCGCCGCCCGTGCAGATCCTCATCGACGGGCTTGGCATGGGCATGGCGAAGTTCATTCTGCTGATCGTGATCGGGTCCATGCTCTTCTGCGGCCTGGCCAACCTGACCAGCAACACCCGGCAGATCTTCGCCTTCTCCCGGGACGGCGCGATGCCCGGCTCCCGCTGGTGGCACTCCGTCTCGCCCCGCACCCGCACACCCGTCAAGGCCGTCTGGCTGGCCGTCGCCTGCTCGCTGGCGCTCGTCCTGCCCGGCTGGTGGTCGCACACCGCCTTCACCGCCATCGTCAGCGTCAACGTCGTCGGACTCTTCCTGGCCTACGCCGTGCCGATCTTCCTGCGGCTGCGGCTCGGCGACGAGTTCCAGCCCGGCCCCTGGCACCTCGGCCGCTGGAGCAAGCCCGTCGGCTGGGTGGCCGTGACCTGGATCCTCGCCAGCAGCGTGCTCTTCATGCTGCCGCAGGTCTCGCCGATCACCGGGGACACCTTCAACTACGCCTCGATCGCCCTGGCCGTCGTGCTGATCATCGCCACGGTGTGGTGGTTCGCCACGGCGCGCCGCCGTTTCCAGGGCCCCGTCAGCTACGGCCGCCCCGACGAGGTCGCCGCCATGGACCTCGTCTGATCGACCGTCATCCTCGGCCCCGGCATCCGCCGGGGCCGAGGCGTCGCAGGTCATGCCAGTGGTCCCGACCAATATTGGTAGGCGCGGCACGGGCCGAGGTGCTGGCAGAAGTCGGCCTCCGGCGTCCATAGTTGGCGCACAACCGAGCACTGGGCCCGCCCGTTCCGGACACCTGGGGGTTCTCCACCCATGAGCAGAGCCGAACAGCCGTCCCGCAGAATCGTTCTGGCCGCCGCGGTCGCCGCGGCGGCGGTGGGGGCCGCGGGCCCGTCGGCCGCCGCCGCCCCGCCCCGCCGGGCCAAGGCGTCCGGCGGTCTCGTCGACAACCGCGCCTGGACCTCCTACAGCGACTGGCGCGGTGGGACCGCCCGGGGCACGCGGGCCGTGCCGGGCGTGCGTCCCGGCCTGGTGATCGTCTCCCCGGCCGGCACCACCGACTACACCGACCCGCACACCGGCAGGACCGCCACCTGGGAGTACGCGACCTGGACCACACCGGTCCACCGGCTCGCCGTCCCCTCCACGGAGGCCATCGCCTCCTGGAACGCGCACACCCCGGCCGGCACCTGGCTCCAGGTGGAACTGACCGGTACGTACTCGGACGGCACGGACACCCCCTGGTACGTCATGGGCCGCTGGGCCGCCGGTGAACAGGACATCCGGCGCACCTCCGTGGACGATCAGAGCGACGGCCGCAGCAGCATCTGGACGGACACCTTCTCCATCGACGACGCGGCCTCCGGCCTGCGCCTCGTCTCGTACCGGCTGCGCCTGACCCTCTACCGCACCCCGGGCTCCAGGATCACGCCCACCGTGTGGCGGCTCGGCGCGATGGGTTCCGACATCCCGGACCGGTTCACCGTCCCGGCCTCGACCCCGGGTCTGGTCCAGGAGCTGAGGGTCCCGCGCTACTCGCAGGAGATCCACGCCGGCCAGTACCCCGAGTACGACAACGGCGGCGAGGCCTGGTGCAGCCCCACCTCCTCGCAGATGATCATCGAGTACTGGGGGCGCAGGCCCACCGCCGAGCAACTCGCCTGGGTCGACCCGACCTACACCGACCCGCAGGTGTGCCACGCGGCCCGCTACACCTACGACCACCAGTACGCCGGCTGCGGCAACTGGCCCTTCAACGCCGCCTACGCGGCGACGTACAAGGACCTCCAGGGCGTGGTGACCCGGCTCGGCTCGCTCACCGACCTGGAGACGCTGATCGCCGCCGGTATCCCGGCCATAACGTCCCAGTCGTTCCTCAAGTCCGAGCTGACGGGCGCGGGTTACGGCACCTCGGGCCACCTCATGACCGTCATAGGGTTCACCGCGGACGGCGATGTGATCGCCAACGACCCGGCGTCGCCCGGCGACGACGCGGTGCGCAGGGTCTACAAGCGCTCCGAGTGGGAGAACATCTGGCTGCGGACCAAGCGCTACAACGCCTCCGGGAAGGTCGTCTCCGGAACCGGCGGGGTCTGCTACCTGTACTTCCCCGCGCATCCCTCGGCGCGGCAGCGCAAGGCGCTCGCGGCGGTCGGCGTCCGGTGATCCGAGGGGCGGCCCCTGGCAGTGGGGGCCGCCCGTCCGGGCTCAGCCCTGGACCGGATCCACCACCCGGTCGGCGGTGAGCCCCCGGTACTGCTGCGTCGGCGCGTTCGGTCGGCTGACCGGGATCGTGTGATGCGACGCACACGTGGAGCGTGCCGTTGTGGATTCCGGCGGGATTCGACGGCGGTCGAAGCGTGGACGTGACCCAGGTCTCTACCGGTGGGAGCGGCTCCGGTGGCAAGGTGGTGGGGTCGGTGGGGAGCCGGCGAGAGGCGGGGGGTTCCACCGCACCACTACGTCAGCGAGATGCCATGACCGCGAGCTCCGCCACCGCCCCTCGTCTCCGCGCACGCACGGGCGGTCCCAAGGACGACGGCCCGAAGATCGTCGAGCATGTCGTGGGCTGGATCCTCGTGGTGGTCGTGGCGATGCTGGTGACGCAGCTCGGTCTGCTCTGAGCCGTCACGCCCCGCAGAGCCCGCGGCGAGGACCAGGGTGGTCCGCCCCGCCCGCAGCGGCCGGGCCCGCCGCCCCGCGGCCGGGCAGCAGCCTCCCGCCCCGCGGTGACCGGTTGCCGATCGCACCCGAATGAGCGGTCGGCAGGTCTGCCATACTGCGCATGTTCCGTCGGCAGTTGGAGACCAGGGCCGAAATTGAATAATAGTCAACAGTGTGGCGTCGACCGTCCCCGGGCGCGGGGCACCGACCGCTCCTTGGCGCGCCGCGCCGAACTCATCGCCATCGGACGGAAGTTGTTCGCCGATACGTCCTACGACGCGTTGTCGATGGATGACATCGCACGTCAGGCGCATGTCGCCAAGGGGCTGATCTACTACTACTTCAAGTCCAAGCGCGGCTACTACCTCGCCATCGTCGAGGACTCGGTCGCGGACCTGGTCTCGCGGGCCGCCGACGGTCTGGAGCTGCCTCCGGTGGAGCGGGTCCACCGTACGATCGACGGCTATCTCCGCTATGCCGAGCACAATCAGGCCGCCTATCGGACGATCATCACCGGTGGCGTGGGCTTCGACACCGAGGTGCAGGCGATACGGGAGGGCGTGCGCGAGGTCATCGTCGAGACGATCGCCGAAGGCGCGTACGGCAGGGGCCGGGTCGGGCCGCTGCCGCGGATCGCCCTGCTGGGCTGGCTGCACAGTGTGGAGGGAGCCACCCTCGACTGGATCGGCCA
The DNA here is from genome assembly GCF_042737005.1 of Streptomyces sp. NPDC060027. Classification (NCBI taxonomy): domain Bacteria; kingdom Bacillati; phylum Actinomycetota; class Actinomycetes; order Kitasatosporales; family Streptomycetaceae; genus Streptomyces; species Streptomyces sp. NPDC060027. The sequence continues at coordinate 11,071 of NZ_JBHWVI010000035.1, read as the reverse complement.
CCCGACGCTGCCGCGCGAGACGATGCGCGAGCTGTTGGTGAAGATGCTGGGCGGCACGATGCGCGCCGTCGAGGAACTCGACCCCTCGTACGTGGCCCCGCCCGGCGCGCGCAGGGACGGCTGACCGAACGGCCGACCCCTGGCAGGGGCGGGCCGGCGAAGGTGCGCCGTCGTGGACCGCGCCCTGCCCGGGCGACCGGCGAAGGGGCGGACACCGTGGCCGGTGCCCGCCCCGAGTCGCCTTCGCCGAAGGCTGGGACCTGTCCTAGTTGATCGACTTGATCAGCTCGCCGTTCGAGGTGTCACCGCTCAGCTCCCAGAAGAAGGTGCCGCCCAAACCCTGCGCGTTCTTGTAGCTCATCTTGCCCGCGATGGTCGACGGGGTGTCGTAGCTCCACCAGTTGCCGCCGCACTTGGCGTACGCGGTGCCGGCGACCGTGCCGGTCGCGGGGCACTTCGTCTTGAGCACCTTGTAGTCGTCGATGCCCTGCTCGTACGTGCCCGCCGCCGGGCCGGTCGCCGTGCCGCCCGGCGCCGCCTGGGTCACGCCGGTCCAGCCGCGCCCGTAGAAGCCGATGCCGAGCAGCAGCTTCGAGGCGGGAATGCCCAGCCCCTTGAGCTTCGCGATGGTCGCCGAGGTGTAGTACCCCGCCTTCGGAATACCGGTGTAGGAGTTGAGCGGCGAGTGCGGGGCGGTCGGGCCCGCCGCGTCCCAGGCGCCGAAGAAGTCGTACGTCATCGGGTTGTACCAGTCGACGTACTGTGCGGCGCCCGCGTAGTCCGCCGCCTCGATCTTGCCGCCCGCGGTGGCGTCGGCCGTGATCGCCGCGGTGACCAGGTTGCCACCGCCGAACTTCGCCCGCAGCGCCGACATCAGGTTCTTGAACGCCGCCCTGCCGCTGGTGTCACAGGACAGACCGCAGGAGTTGGGGTACTCCCAGTCGATGTCGATGCCGTCGAAGACGTCCGCCCACTTGGAGTTCTCGACCAGGTCGTAGCAGGACTGGGCGAAGGCGGCCGGGTTCCTGGCGGCCTCGGCGAAGCCGCCCGACCAGGTCCAACCACCGAAGGACCAGAGGACCTTGAGGTTGGGGTGCTTCTTCTTCAGCTTGCGCAGCTGGTTGAAGTTGCCGCGCAGGGGCTGGTCCCAGGTGTCGGCGGTGCCGTCCACGGACTGGTCGGCGGTGTACGCCTTGTCGGTGGCCGCGTAGGCGTCGCCCATGGCGCACTTGCCGCCGGTGACGTTGCCGAAGGCGTAGTTGATGTGGGTCAGCTTGGCGGCGGAGCCGGACGTCTCGACGTTCTTGACGTGGTAGTTCCGGTCGTAGACGCCCCACTCGGTGAAGTATCCGACGACCTTGGAACCGGCCGCGGCGGCGCTCGCCGCGCCGACGGTACGCGTGGTTGTCGCTGTCCCGGTCTCGTCGGCCGTCGCCGTGCCGGCGCCGGCCAGCAGTCCCGCTCCGAGGACGGCGCAACACGCGGCGGACACCAGTGCCCGGAGTGAAGTGCCCTTGGGGCGAACGGAGTCGAGGAGCTGAGGGAGGACGCGGGATCGGTGTGGTCTGAGCATCGGTTCTCCTCGTGGGGGAGGGGAGTGTGGGGGATGGTGCTGTGACCTTCCGGCGGCCGCACGGCGGCCTGCCGATCGCCAATTGGCATGAACGCGGTGAGGCGTTGAGGGAACAGTAGGAGGACTAGACCATTGCGTCAATGGTTCGGACCAATCCACCACGGGGTCGGCGGACGGCCGTCATCCGGTGGGGGCGTGCCTCCGTTCGGGCATACTCACCGCGCCACAGCCTCTGATCGGCGGGTTCCGCGATCCGGACCGGGAGCATCGGCTGGGCCGGGTGAGACCCGGCGGCGTCGCCCCACCCGGGTGCGCGTTCGCCTTTGTGCCCGAACAGGGAGGAGCGTCACCATGCCCGACCGCGTCCCGGCGCCGGTGGACCGTCAACTGCCCACGGACGAGGCCCGGGAGCTGATCTCGCTCGTCCGTGACATCGCGCGGCGCGAGATCGCTCCGAAGGCGGCCGAGGAGGAGGACGCCGGACGCTTCCCGCGCGAGATCTTCCGGCTGCTCTCGGAATCCGGACTGCTCGGACTGCCGTACGACTCCGACCACGGCGGCGGGTCCCAGCCGTACGAGGTCTACCTCCAGGTCCTCGAGGAACTCGCCGCGGCCCGCCTCACCGTCGGCCTCGGCGTCAGCGTCCACACCCTCGCCTGCCACGCCCTCGCGAACTACGGCACCCCGGAGCAGCGGGCCGGGCAGCTGCCCGCGATGCTCGGCGGCGGCCTCCTGGGGGCGTACTGCCTCTCCGAGCCGTCCTCGGGCTCGGACGCCGCCTCCCTGCGGACGAAGGCGGAGCGCCGGGGGGACGACTGGGTGATCACGGGCACCAAGGCGTGGACCACGCACGGCGGGGTGGCCGACTTCTACACCGTGTTCGCGCGCACCGGCGGCGAGGGCCCGAGCGGCATCACGGCCTTCCTGGTGCCCGGCGACGCCGAGGGGCTCAGTGCCGCGCCGCCCGAGAGGAAGATGGGCATGAAGGGCTCGCCGACCGCGCAGGTGCACTTCGACGGCGTGCGGGTCGCCGACAGCCGGCGCCTCGGCGACGAGGGCCAGGGCTTCGCGATCGCCCTGTCGGCGCTCGACTCCGGGCGGCTCGGCATCGCGGCCTGCGCGGTCGGCGTGGCCCGGGCCGCTCTGGAGGAGGCCGTCGCGTACGCCACCGGCCGGCGCCAGTTCGGGAGGAGCATCTCGGACTTCCAGGGGCTGCGCTTCATGCTCGCGGACATGGCCACCCAGGTCGAGGCCGGCCGCGCGCTCTGCCTGGCCGCGGCACGGCTGCGCGATGCGGGCCGGCCCTTCTCCAAGCAGGCCGCCATGGCGAAACTGCTGTGCACGGACGCCGCGATGAAGGTCACCACGGACGCCGTCCAGGTGCTCGGCGGGTACGGCTACACGGCCGACTTCCCCGCGGAGCGCTACATGCGCGAGGCGAAGGTCCTCCAGATCGTGGAGGGCACCAATCAGATCCAGCGCATGGTCATCGCCCGTCACCTCGTGGGTCCCGGTCCGCGCTGAGGTCACCACGCGGGTCCCGGCTCACGCCGAACTCCGCGCGCGGGTCCTGGCTCACGCCGAACTCGTTCCGCGGGTCGCGGGACGCGTTGAACTGCCCCTCGCCGCGCGGGTCCCGGACCCGGACGAAGCGCGGCTCGGCCCGCGGCTCCGCGCTCGCGCCGAACTGCCCGTACCCGTACATCACCGACGGTGCCGCCAGGCGCGCCCACTCGGGGTCGTGGCGGCCCGGCAGCGTGCGGCCGCGATCCGCCCAGGCGCGCATCAGGTCCCGGTAGATGGGCGGATCCTGGGCCGGCGGGGGCGGCAGCGGGAGGGGTGCCCGGTGAACCGATTCTCCCGGGGCCGGGACGAGGATCCGGCGTCGACGCCCGGTCGCGGAGGGTGTGGGGCTCATACCGGGGCAACGCCCGGGCGGGCGGACAGGTCACCCGCCCACGGAATCGGGCGTGCGTTCGCGGGCAGACCCTCTGGGGGTCCGCCCGCGGAGCGCGCTGTCTGTTCGCGTACCCGTATCTGACGTACCGTCAACTCTGCCGCCGGGGGCCGTACCCTCCGGGCGACGTCGACTGCCGCGCTCCCAGGGAGGCCTGACGTGACCGACGACCGCCCCGTCCCCCTCGACGAATACCCCGTGCACCAGGTCCCGCTGTCCATGAAGCATGTCGCGAGCGGTGACCGGAACGCGTACGACCGCTGCATCTTCCACGTCCTCGACCACCGGGGCCGGGCCCTGCTGATCCTCGGCCTCGGCGTCTATCCGAACGTCGGCGTGATCGACGCGTACGCCACGCTGCGCCTCGGCGACGCACTGCACGCGGTCCGGGCGTCCGACGCGCTCGGCGACGACCGGATGAACCTGGCCGTGGGACCCCTGCGGATCACCGTCGAGGAGCCGCTGCGCCGGCTGCGGCTCCGCTCGGACGACGACACCCTGTCGTACGACATCACCTGGACCGCCGGCTTCCCCGCCCTCTGGGAGCCGCACCACGTGCAGCGCCGCGGTGACAGGCTCACCCTGGAGGGCCGCCGCTTCGTGCAGGCGGGCGGTGTCGAGGGTGTCATACGCGTCGGCGGCCAGGAGATACCCGTCGGCCCGGGGGAGTGGACCGGCACCCGGGACCGCAGCTGGGGGGTGCGCCCGATTCCGGGGGAGGAGGGCGGCCGGCTCGCCGCCGAGAACCCGACCGAGGGATTCCACTGGATCTGGTGCCCGGTGCGCTTCGAGGACCGCTTCCTGATGGTCGTCGTCCAGGAGGACGCCGACGGGTACCGCTCGCTCAACGACGCGACCCTCGTGCGCGACGGCGAACGGGACCTCCAACTCGGCTGGCCCCAGGCCGACATCACCTACCGCTCCGGCACCCGTCAGCCCACCTCGGCCGTCCTCCACCTCACCCGTCCCCAGGACCGCAAGCCGCTGGAGCTGGGGGTGGAGGTGCTGGCCTCGTCCCCGCTCGAGGTCGGCGCGGGATATCCACCGGCCGACGACTGGCAGCACGGCACCTGGCGCGGCCGTGCCTGGACCGACCGCCGCGTCTACGACCTCTCCGATCCGGCCGCCCAGCCCCTCGCCGGTTACGGGGTGACCGACCACGCCGCCCGCTTCACCCTCGACGGGCAGATCGGGTACGGGATCTTCGAGCACGGCTCGTTCGGCCGCCACGATCCGAGCGGCTTCACCGGGTTCGACTCGGTCGCGCCCTGAGAGGAGTGGCGAGATGTCCACGGCACCCCGCCCGCGTACGACCACCCGCGACCCCGGGGAACTCGCGCGCCGGCTCACCGCCTGGCTGAGCACTCGCCTCCCGGGCGCCGAGGCGGCCGACGTGACCGTCCCGGAGTCCAACGGCATGTCCAGCGAGACCCTGCTCTTCACCGTCGAACACCCCGAACCGCCGCTGCGGGCCTGCGCGTTGAGGCTCGCAGCGGACCCGGCCGCGTACAGCGTGTTCCCCGTGTACGACATGGTGTGGCAGTACCGCACGATGCGCCTCGTCGGCGAACGCAGCGATCTGCCGGTGCCGCGGGTGCTGTGGCTGGAGGAGGACCCCGGGCCGCTCGGGGCGCCGTTCTTCGTCATGGAACGCGTCGCCGGGCGCGTGCCTCCGGACGTCATGCCCTATACGTACGAAGGCAATTGGCTGCACGCGGCGAGCGACCCCGAACGCGAGCACCTGGAGGCGGCCTCGATCGCGCTCCTCGCCCGGCTGCACGACCAAGTCCCCCTGAAGGAGGCCGACTTCCTCGCCCTGCCCGGAGACGGCAGCCCGCTGCGCCGCCATGTGACGGCCCAACGCGCCTACTACGCGTGGGTGATCGAGGGGCGGTCGCGTTCGCCGCTCATCGAGAGCGCCTTCGACCGGCTGGAGGCGCTCTGGCCGCGCGACGAGGGCGAGACGGTGCTCAACTGGGGCGACGCGCGCATCGGGAACGTCGTCTACGACGGCTTCGACCCCGTCGCGGTGCTCGACTGGGAGATGGCGGCACCGGCCCCGCGCGAGGTCGACCTCGGCTGGACCGTCTATCTGCACCGCTTCTTCCAGGACCTGACCGTGGGCTTCGGACAGCCGGGGTTGCCCGGCTTCCTGCGCCGCGACCGCGTCGAGGCCCGCTACGCCCGCCTCACCGGCCACATCCCGCGCGACATGGACTTCTACACGCTGTACGCCGCCCTGCGGCAGGCGATCGTCATGCTGCGCATCGCCTACCGGCAGGCGCACTTCGGCGAAGTGACCGTCCCCCCGGACCCGGACACACTGATCCTGCACCACGGCAGCCTGCGGGCCATGGTGCAGGGCAGCTACTGGGATGAACCGGGCGTCGCCCGCTGAGCGCGCGGACCGCTCAGGCGGCCTGGCGCCGCATATCGGGAACGCGCATCGGGCGCGAGCCCGGGCCGCCCACGTGGGAGAACGGCTGCGTCCGCCAGTCGAGGCCCTGAGGGAGCGTCAACAGGAGCGCCGTGTCCTGCTCCTGGAGTTCCGCGGACTCGTCCGCGGGCCGCGCCTCGGTGGCCGTGCGGCCCGTGCCCGAGCAGACCGTGAGCCCGAACGGGTTCCACGGAGAGACGCACAGCGCGTGCTCCGGAAGGACCTCCTCGTCCGCCAGCAGCGCGATCGGCTGCGCGCAGTCCGGGCAGATCACCCGGTACATCTCGAAGGTGTCGTACGCGTCGAACTCATCGCCGTCCAGGGCGTCGGATTCGACACCCTCCGGCTCGGGCTCGAGAACGGACTGCTGCCGCTTGGGCGCGGTACGACCAGGGCGCTTAAGACTCTGCATGGGATTCTCCCCCTCGGGTGGGCCGACAAGGCGCTGCGACCTCGACCACAGCAAGCACTTCCCGTCCCGTCTCTGCGGTAATCACGTGAACATCACGGACCCGGTTGCATCCATGTGTCGTTCGTCACATGGCGACCGCAGGTGCCTGGCCCGGCGGAATTTCTCCGCCGGGTGGCGCGCAACTGACTCTAGGCCACATCACAAAGCGGGTATGACCTGCGCCGCTGAGGTATCCGGGGGGATCAACGGCCCTGTAGGTTCTTGCGTCATGGAGGAGCTGGACCGACAGATCGTGCAGCTGCTCGTCGCAGACGGGCGGATGAGTTACACCGACCTGGGCAAGGCCACGGGCCTGTCCACGTCCGCCGTGCACCAGCGGGTGCGCCGGCTGGAGCAGCGCGGCGTCATCCGCGGCTATGCCGCGGTCGTGGACCCGGAGGCCGTCGGGCTGCCCCTGACCGCCTTCATCTCGGTGAAACCCTTCGACCCCAGCGCCCCCGACGACATCGCCGAACGCCTCGCCGACGTCCCGGAGATCGAGGCCTGCCACAGTGTCGCGGGCGACGAGAACTACATCCTCAAGGTGCGTGTCTCGACCCCGCACGAACTCGAGGAACTCCTCGGGCGGTTGCGGGCGCTCGCGGGTGTGTCGACGCGGACCACGGTCGTCCTGTCGACGCCGTACGAGTCCCGCCCGCCCCGCATCTGACGGACCCGCCCGGCCCGGATCCAACGGACTCGCCCGGCCCGATGCGACCGACCCGCGGGCGTTCGGGATCTCCGGGCGCGATCACGTGGGCCCGCCCGGACGGCCGTGCGGACCGGCCACGCAGACCGACCTCGGGTGATCAAGAAGACCCGCGCGCAGCGCGCCGTGCGAACCGTCCGTGTGACCGTGCCGACCCGCGCGGACAGCCGTGCGGACCCGTACACGCGACCGTGTCGGCCCGTCCGGGCCGTCGTGTCGAGACCGACCCCGGGGGCGGCCCGGTGCCGGCAGGCGCGAGACTGTCTCCATGAGTGAGAGCACCGCCCCGTCGGACACCGTGCTGCTGCGCGGTGGAGAAGTCCACAGCCCCGCCGATCCCTTCGCCACCGCCATGGTCGTGGAACGGGGACAAGTCGCCTGGGTCGGCTCGGAAGGAGCCGCCGACGCCTTCGCCGACGGGGTCGACGAGGTGGTGGACCTCGAAGGCGCCCTGGTCACCCCGGCGTTCACCGACGCCCATGTGCACACCACCGCCACCGGACTCGCGCTCACCGGCCTCGACCTGTCCGACGCGCCGTCCCTGGAGGCGGCGCTCGCCCTCGTACGCGACTTCGCGGCCGCCCGTCCGGCCGACCGGGTGCTGCTCGGGCACGGCTGGGACGCGGCCCGCTGGCCCGGCGGACGCCCCCCGACCCGCGCCGAGCTCGACGAGGCGACCGGCGGGCGCCCGCTCTACCTCTCCCGCATCGACGTGCACTCCGCGGTGGCCACCAGCGCGCTCCTGGACCTGGTCCCCGGCGTCACGGCACGCGCCGGCTACGCGCCCGACGGTCCGCTCACCCGTGACGCCCACCACGCGGTGCGCGCCGCGGCCCTCGGCGCGATCGGCGGCGAGCAGCGCACCGAGGCCCAGCGCGCCGCGCTCGCCCACGCCGCCTCGCTCGGCATCGGCTCCGTGCACGAGTGCGCGGGCCCCGAGATCTCCTCCGAGGACGACTTCACCGGCCTGCTGCGGCTCGCCGCCGAGGAGCCCGGACCGCGGGTCGTCGGCTACTGGGCCGAGCGCGACGCCGACCGGGCACGGGCCCTCGGCGCCGTCGGCGCGGCCGGTGACCTCTTCGTCGACGGCTCCCTCGGCTCGCACACCGCCTGCCTGCACCGGCCCTACCTCGACGCCGACCACACGGGCGTCGCCCACCTCGACGCCGACGCCGTCGCCGCGCATGTGGTGGCCTGCACCGAGGCGGGCCTCCAGGCGGGCTTCCACGCCATCGGGGACGCCGCGGTGACCTCCGTGGTCGAAGGCGTCCGCACCGCCGCCGAGAAGGTGGGCCTGGCCCGCGTGCGCGCCGCCCGGCACCGCGTCGAGCACGCCGAGATGCTCACCCCGGAGACCGTCGCCGGCTTCGCCGAACTCGGCCTCACCGCCTCCGTGCAGCCCGCCTTCGACGCGCTGTGGGGCGGCGAGGACGGTATGTACGCCCAGCGGCTCGGAGTCGACCGGGCCCGGGCGCTCAACCCCTTCGCGGCCCTGCTGCGCGCCGGAGTGCCGCTGGCCTTCGGGTCCGACAGCCCGGTCACCCCGCTCGATCCCTGGGGCACCGTCCGTGCCGCCGCCTTCCACCGGACGCCCGAGCACCGGGTGTCCGTGCGCGCCGCCTTCACGGCCCATACGCGGGGCGGCTGGCGGGCCGTCGGACGGGACGACGCGGGCATCCTGGTGCCGGGCGCGCCCGCGGACTACGCCGTGTGGCGCACCGACGAGCTGGTCGTGCAGGCCCCCGACGACCGGGTCGCGCGCTGGTCCACCGACCCCCGCTCCGGTACCCCCGGACTCCCGGATCTGACCCCCGGGAACGACCTGCCCGTCTGCCTGCGCACGGTGGTCGGCGGACGGACGGTATTCGTACGGCCTAACGAGTGATGTCCCGGGGTTCCGGGGTCGCGATCATGGCCCGGCACCCCGTCGCGCGACCTGCGCATCCTCCGGGCTGACCAGGGCTTTGAGGGAAAAGGCGCAGATCAAGCCACTGTTGACAGCCGACGGCAGGTGGCCGGTAGGTTCGGCCGGGTCCACCACCGGACGGCCGACCGGGGAACTTCCGCGCGGCCTCGCAGCGCCGCTGGGTCAGGGGTGGTGTGCCGCACCGGCGCATCGCCACTGGCAGCCAGGCCCAGCGCTCGCGCCACGAGGCGAGGGAACGTTCCGACACGTCGGCAGGTGCGACCCGGGTGGGGCCCGGACGTTCAGTAGACAACGGCTTTCGGTCGACCCGCAGCCAGCGGGTCCCTGGTCGGCCCGAAGGGCGCCGGGCCCCGATCCGCAGCAAACGGTTTCCGCCTCGGAACATCGGTTGCTACCCGGCTCTCGCGGATTCGACACCCCCGTAGGGACGCTGCGACGCAGCAGCGCAGGTTGGGCGCACTATGGTGGACCCCTGCGTACGGATACGAAGGGGCAGCAGTGAACGACGGCGACGGGACCCTCGCGGCGGAAGCCCAGGGGAGGCAGTTCGGCCCGCTCGGCACGGCCTTGGTGATCATTCCGACCTACAACGAGGCGGAGAACATCAAGAAGATCGTCGGCCGGGTGCGATCCGCCGTGCCCGAGGCGCACGTTCTGGTGGCGGACGACAACAGCCCCGACGGCACGGGCAAGCTCGCCGACGAGCTGGCGGCCGATGACGAGAACGTCCAGGTGCTGCACCGCAAGGGCAAGGAAGGGCTCGGCGCCGCCTATCTCGCGGGGTTCCGCTGGGGCCTGGAGCACGGCTACGGCGTGCTCATCGAGATGGACGCCGACGGCTCGCACCAGCCGGAGGAACTTCCCCGCCTGCTGACCGCGCTCAAGGGCGCCGACCTCGTGCTCGGTTCGCGCTGGGTTCCCGGCGGCCGGGTGGTGAACTGGCCCAAGTCCCGCGAGTTCATCTCGCGCGGCGGCAGCCTCTACTCCCGTGTGCTGCTCGACGTACCGATCCGGGACGTGACCGGCGGCTACCGTGCCTTCCGGGCCGAGACCCTCACGGGCCTCGGCCTCGGTCAGGTGGCCTCCCAGGGCTACTGCTTCCAGGTGGACCTGGCCCGCCGCGCGGTGAAGGCCGGCTACCACGTCGTCGAGGTCCCCATCACGTTCGTCGAGCGCGAGCTCGGCGACTCCAAGATGAGCCGCGACATCCTCGTGGAAGCGCTGTGGCGCGTCACCACATGGGGTGTGGGGGAGCGGGTCGGGCGGATCACGGGCCGCAAGCGGTCCTGACGCGCGGGAGCGGCCCTCGGGCCGTTCTGACGTCCGGGACGGGCCCGGTTCGCTTCGGTTCCCCGGCGGGGCGGTTCCCCGACGGGGACTGATCATCCGCTTATCCCGTACTGAGGCGCGCCCAGGCACACTGGGAGCATGACGACAGGCGCTCCGACCCCCACCCACCCCGCCCGCCCGCGGCGCTCGCGGCTGCGTACCTTCCTGCCGCTCGGTGTCGCGGTGTGGCTGGTGCTGGAGATCTGGCTGCTGACGATGGTCGCGCGTGCCACGAGCGGCTTCACGGTGTTCCTGCTGCTGGTCGCCGGGTTCGTGCTGGGCGCCGTGGTCGTCAAGCGGGCCGGCCGCCGTGCCTTCAGGAACCTCGGCCAGACGCTGCAACAGGTGCAGAGCGGTGTCACGCCCACGAGCGAGGGCGGCCGGGGCAACGGCCTGATGATGCTCGGCGGTGTGCTCCTGATGATCCCGGGGCTGATCTCCGACGCGGTCGGCCTGCTCCTGATGGTTCCGCCCGTCCAGAAGGGCCTCAGCCGCTACGCGGAGCGGACCTTCGACCGCAGGATGCGTGTGGCGGCGGCCCCCGGAACCGTCGGCGACGCCTTCCAGCAGGCCCGTATCCACCGCCCCGACGGCAAGGTGGTCCAGGGCGAGGTCATCAGGAACGACGACCCGCGTGAGCCCGAGGGCCACTATCCGCCGCTGAACGGCTAGCCAGGCCGGACACGAC
>NZ_JBHWVI010000034.1:0-57214 GCF_042737005.1 Streptomyces sp. NPDC060027 | reverse complement strand
CTCCAGGGCTGTCCCCCCGCCGGCGGGGCGGGGGACAGCCCTGGTCCGTACGACAGCCGGTCACGCGCTCTGGCGGGAACCGGTGGTCTCCGGCCGCCAGGTGGCCCGTACCAACGCCCGCTCGACGCCCGCCAGATAGACGGCCGCGGCGAGCCACGCCCGTGCGTACCGGTCCGGGTCGGCCTCGCCGGTGCGGCCGAAGACGTCGCGGGTGCGCCGGTCGGCCTCCGCGGTCAGGTCGGCCGCCACGTCCGCGGCCGTGTGGAATCCGCTGCGTCGCAAGGCCGCACCGGCTCCGCTCCGGTCGCCGTCACGCGCGGGTTCGGCGACGGCTCTGCGGCCACCCGACACGGCGACCTCGATCAGCCGCCGCAGCCGCCACAGGGGGGCCTCCGTCAGCGGGTCCGCCGGGACATTGCTCGGGCCGTCCAGCGCGGGCGCGGCCGGCATGGCGTCGAGCGGCGGGAGATGCGCGCCCTCCAGGCGGTCGTAGCCCAGGTCGGCGTGGCCGTGCCAGCCCGCGGGCAGTCGCAGCGTCGCCTCGGTGTCCGGCAGCGGGGCTACCGCCAGCGGGCGGAGTGTGGCCGCGCGGTCGGGGTCCAGACGGCCGATCACCCGGAGCCGTAGACCCGGCCGGGAAGCGAGCCGACGGAAGTTGGCCGTGTGGGCGAGGCCGGGATGACCGTTGGACGGGGCCAGGCGGATCAGGAGACCTTCCGCGTCCGGCTGCCCGGGCGTGAGTTCCCGGGCGATCAGCTGCTCACCGGCCGCCCCGACGAGCACGAGGTCGCAGCCGACCAGCTCCTGCGTCGCCTGCTCGGCCTGTTCCGGGTCGGCACCCGGAGCCACGGCGAGCCGTTCGGCGACGGCCTCGGCGAGCGGGCGGGCGAACAGGGCGGCGAGCGGGCCGGACGTCCACGACTGACCGGCGACCGGGGTTGCCCGTACCCCCTTGCCGGAGCCGAGGCGGCCGTCCGAGGAGACCGTGGCACCGGAGATCAGCAGCCCGCCACGGGCGAGTTGGGCGTGATCGAGGCTCCCCGAGCCGAGCGCGACGGTGGCTGTGCCCGCGCCCTGGGCGCGGGCCGGGCCGCCGGGCTTGACGTCGGCGACCGAGAACCAGCGTCCGTCCTCGGAGACGAGATGGGTGACGACACCGCCGTAGCCGGTGGCCGCGATCACCGGTTCCCGGCACACCCCGTGGACCCGCAGGCTGCCGCCCGGCCGATAGGCGCGGCGGGCGGTGCCGACCAGAGCCTGCTCCGGGTCGGCCGCGGCCAGCAGGACGGTGGTGAGCAGCAGTTCCCGTACGTTCGCGACCAGGTCGGCCAGCCGGTGGCCGTCGTGGCGGGCGCGGGCGCCACGCAGCCCGCGTACGACGCGCAACGCGGCCGCCTCGGCACGGTGCAGCCCGGCGAGCCGGGCGGTGTGCGCGGCCCGGAGCAACTCCGCCTGGGGGACCGCGCCCGCGGCGGGCACTCCGGCGGCGAGCACGGTCGCCGCGGCCGTCCACAGCTCGGCCGCGGCGGTCACCTGGGCATCGGTGAGCGGGACGGTCTCCCCGGGCGGCTCTGCGAGAGTCGCCCTGGGTTCTGCGACAGCCTTCCCTGGTTCCGTGACGGCCTCCTCGGGTGCTGCGACGGCCGCCTCGGCGAGCGGGGCTCCGGAGCTGGTGCCGGTCTGCGCGTCTGCTGCCGTGCCCACCGCGGCCGGGGAGCTCTCCTCCGGTGTGCTGCCGTCCTCGACGGCATCCTCGGCGGCGGTGTCGGCCAGCGGGCAGGCGGCGAGGACGGCGGCCCGGTGCAGACACCGGGGGGCGAGCAGGCAACTGCACACCGCCTGGCCCGCGTCCGTGACGGTGCCGGAGGGATCGGGTGTGAGCGTGACCTCGGCGTCCTCTCCGCACCGCACGCGCCGGACGGGTCCGTCGGAGACGACCGGCAGGGCCGCGTACGACTCGATCGAGGCGTCCAGTCTCTTGCGCAGCCGGGAGGTGAGACTCTCGACGGCGGAGGCAACCACATCGGGCGCCACCGGGGGCAGTTCGGGGTTCATGAGGTCTCTCCGCGGAGGCGGTCGCCCACCCAGCGGGCGAGGGCGAGGGGACTGAGCGCGGCCACGGGCATGCCGGCCGCGACGAGCTGCTGGGCGACGGGCACCGAATAGCGGGGGGTACCGGTGTCGTCCAGGGCGGCGCATCCCATCAGGTGCACCCCGGAGCTCGCCAGGGCCCGTACCTCGCCGAGAAGTCCGCCCAGCGGGTAGCCCTCCTCGAAGTCGCTCACGACCACCACGAGGGTCCGGCTGGGCACGGTGACCAGGGAGCGGGCGTGGGCGAGCCCGGCCGCGATGTGGGTGCCGCCGCCGACCCGTACCTCCAGGAGCAGTGACAGCGGGTCGTCGACCCGGTCCGTCAGGTCGATCACGTCCGTCGAGAAGGCGAGGAAGTGCGTGGACAGGGTGGGGACGCCGCCGAGGACGGCCGCGGTCAGGGCCGACCAGATGACGGAGGCCTCCATCGACCCGGACACGTCGACCACCAGGATCAGCCGCCAGTCCGCCTCCTTGCGCGAGCGGGTGCTGAACACCGGCCGCTCCGGTACGACCACGGTCCGCCCGTCGGCGGTTCGGCGCGTGTGGGCGAGGTTGGCCCGCAGGGTGCGCTGCAGGTCGAGCCGCCCTCCGGGACGCCGAGTGGGACGCGGAGTGGCGAGTCCGGTGAGGGCAGGGCGCATCCGGGTGGCGAGCTCCTTGGCCAGTTCGTCGACGAGACGGCGAACGAGCGGGCGCAGCCCGGCCAGTTGCTGCTCGGGCATTCCGCCCGCCAGGGACAGGACGGAGGCCAGCAGGTCGACCGACGGGCGGACCGCCTTGGGGTCGAGCTCGGCCAGTACGTCGCTTCGGCCTTGGTCGGCGGCGCGTGCCAGGACCTCCTCGCGGACCTCCGCTCCGAACAACGACTCCAGTTCCTCGGCCCATTCACGGGCGGTCGGGAAGGACGCGTCCCGGCCGCCGCCCTGCCCCTGGGCGCCGCCTTCCCGGCCGAGGTCCGAGGAGCCCTCGCCGCGGCCGGTGCCGTACAACTCGTCGAGCGCGTGCGCGTATCGCCGTGCGCTCTGCGGGAGTTTCTCGGTCTCCCGGCCGAGGAGCAGTCGCCAGCGGTCCGTGGGGGTGATGCGGAGCGCGGCGGACGGGGCCGGGGAGGCGAGCGCCGGTACGGAGCGCGGAGCGGCCGAGGCCACGGATACGGGTTGCTCGGTCCCGGCGGTGACCGCACGCATCCCGGAGTCCGTGGGCGCCGCCCCGTTCCCGCCGGTCGGCAGACGCAGGGCGCGGAGGGCGGCGAGGCCCGCCGCGTCCGCGGCCGTCCACAGAGCGAGGAGGTGCGGCGAGGCCGTGAGCGACAGGTCGAGACGGTCGCCGAGCCGTTCGGTCACCGTGTGCAGGAGGCGGTCGCGGCCCGCCGGGCTGAGCGTGTCGAAGCCTCCGCGCAGGGCGGGCAGCCGGTCCAGGAAGCCCTGGTCGGTGAGCGTGTCGATCCGGTCGAGCAGGGGGTCCAGCGCTGTCGGCGCCGACTGCAGCAGGGCGGCGGCACCGCTGAGCAGTCCACCGAGCCGACGGCCCAGCGCCTGCCGGGCGTCCGGACCGGTGGCCGTGTCGATCCAGCCGGCGGAACGCGCGCCTAGGGTGTCCGCGTCGTCGAGGTCGAGCAGGACCCGGGCGGCCAGGGCCGCGCCCTGGATGAGCGGGGAGCCCTCGCGGGCGAGGGTGCCGAGCGCGTCGTCCATGCGCAGTCCGAGACGGTGTTCACCGGCCCGCGAGGCAAGCTCGATGAGCGCGGCCGTGTCCTCCGGCCGGTCACTGCCCGCCAGCCCGGGAAGGGTCCGGACCGCCGACTCCAGGAGGTCGGTGGTCAGTTCGGCGGCGACCTGTCGGCTCTCCGCTGTGGTGCCGGGCAGATGGCCACGGCACAGGGCCTCCAACAGATCGAGCGCGGTGAGGAGTTCGGGCAGCGTGGCGGTGGCGGGGAGCACGCCGGCGGCATCGGCCAGGCGCTCCGACACCAGCGCGGGGAGATCGCAGCGGGCGGCCGCACCGAGCGCCGTGAGGACGTGGGCGCAGGTGGGCCCGCCGTCCGCCGACTGCCTGCGGAAGTCGTCCCGCAGGGTGCCTTCGGCGGCCAGGGCCGCGGTCACGCCTCGTACGCCAGCCAGGTCCAGCCGTACGGGGACGGCCGGAGTCCACGACACTCGCCACCGCGTGGTCAGAGCGGCGGCGTCGCCCGTACCGGCCACCGCGACGGCCTCGCCGTAGCCCGCGCCGCACACGGCGAGGCGCTGGAGCAGGATCTCGCGGCGGCCGTCGAGGGCCGAACGGAGCGGGTCGAGCCGTACCTCCCGCGCTGCCGGGTCGTCCGGGCCGGGCAGCCGCAGCGCGGCGACCTCCGCTTCCCCCCACGGGCCGAGACCGGAACGGGGTGTGCCCGCCGCGATCCGGCCCCGGCCGGTGCCGACCAGGACCACTTCGAGTGCGCGCGCGAGGGCTCGGCCGCGGCCGAGCGGTTCACCCTGGCCCATCACGGTCGTCAGCGCTTCGATCACCTCGCCCCGCCCCGGCGCCGCGAGCCCGCGCACCCTGGCCAGGTCGCAGGCCATCCGCAGGGTCTCGGCGGCCTCGCCCGTTCCGGCGGCGTGCCCCGCCGCTCGGAGCTCCCGGCACACATCGGTGACCGCTCGCGCGGCGGCGCCCCGCACCCGCTCGGGATCACCGCCGGCCTCGAACACCGACTGCTGCCAGCGCGGGTCCCGGATGCCCGCCGGGTAGCCGGAACGGGAGTCCAGCAGGTCGAACGCGTAGGGGACGAGCGAGGTGACGACGCTCGGGTGCTCTCCCGCGCTGCTGTGATCGACGGCTGTCGGCACGGGCGCGCTGTCACCCGGACCCTGATCCCTGGCCGGACCCGCACCCGGAACCGAATCGGGTGACAGGGCGGCGGTCGTCAGCGCCGGGGCGTGGAACGCGCCGACGACGGCCGCGACCCGGCGTCCGTCACCCGTGGCGCGGGCGATCGCCCCACGCATGTGGGCCTCGCGGGCGAGGTCCACCGCGGGTATCCCGGCCGAGGCCGCGGCGTCGCTGCGCAGTGCCCATCCGACGCCGAGGGCGGCGCGGCGGATCGCCTCGGGAGCGGATCCGGGGGCGTGGACCTCGACACAGCGGTCCCACAGATCGTCGTCGTCACGGCCGGTCCCGGACGCGGCGAGCGCGTTCCCGAAGGAGACGGGCGCGGCCGCGGAGACCACGTCGGCGACCGCGGTCCGCGTGTCACCCGACGGCAACGGCTCGTCCGCGTTCCACCGCGGGTCGGACATCGGCAGATCGCAGCAGACGACGTCCGCTCCGCGGTCCCGTGCCCAGCGGACCGCTGCCAGCTCCGGGGAGAAGTCGGCGAACGGATAGAAGCCGAGCCGCCCGTTCTCGCGCGCCCCGGCGAGGGCGACCGGGGCGACGGTGCCCGGCGCGGCCAGATGCGTGAGCCACGGCTGGAAGTCGGCGGGCAGCTCCACGCACACGACCTCCGCCCCGGAGGCGTCGAGCAGAGCGGGTACCGCCGCGGCGAGCGCCGGGCTGTGGTGCCGTACGCCCAGCAGGTACGGCGCCACGGAACCGGCGAGGGCGGAGACGGCCGCCCGTGGATCCTGGGTGTGCGTCACCGAAGGTTCTCCCGCAGGTCCCAGAGACGGCGCCACAGGGCGGAACCGTCTTCGGCGCGGCGGCGCACCGGACCGTCCCAGTAGCCGAGCAGACGCGCGTGGTCGGCCGGGTCGTCCTTGCGGACCACGCCCAGGAGGTGGCCGGGCACCAGATCGAGGGAGTCGGCGCCGGGAAGGTACGCGGCGGCCACCCCGAGGGAGACGGCGACCTGCACGGCCTCGGCCGTCGACATCACCGTGCCGGGTCGTTCCACGTCCCAGCCCTCCGCGGACCGCCCGGCCCGCAGGTCACGGAACACGGTGACCAGTACGTCCAGCACCGCGTCGTCGACGCCGAAGGCGGCGCCCGCCCGCTCGACGGCCGCCACGGCCTGCCGCCGCACGAGCGCGGTCTCGGCGTCGACGTCGGCGATCGGGTGCACCGTCTCGAAGTTGAAGCGGCGCTTGAGCGCCGCGGACATCTCCGAGACACCGCGGTCGCGGAGGTTGGCGGTGGCGATGACGGTGAATCCGGGGGCGGCCGAGACCTGGGCGTCGTCCGTGCCGGCCAGCTCGGGCACGCTCATCCGACGGTCGGACAGGATCGACACCAGGGCGTCCTGCACTTCGGGCAGACAGCGGGTGATCTCCTCGACGCGGGCCACCCGGCCGGCGCGCATGGCGTTCAGCACCGGCGAGTCGACCAGCGCCTGCGGGGTGGGGCCCTGGGCGAGCAGCAGGGCGTAGTTCCACCCGTAGCGCATGGCGTCCTCGGTGGTGCCCGCGGTGCCCTGCACCGTCAGCGCGCTGGTGCCGCAGACGGCGGCGGACAGCAGTTCGGAGAGCATCGACTTGGCCGTGCCCGGCTCGCCGACCAGCAGGAGGCCGCGCTCTCCGGCGAGGGTGACTACGCACCGTTCCACCAGGGCGCGTTCGCCGACGAACTTGGGGGTGATGATTAGGCGGTCCGGCAGCGCGCCGTGCGGCTCGGGGAGCTTGAGGGTCTCGCCGCCGCTGCCGCAGACGAAGGTGATCACGGAACGCGGTGTCAGCCGCCAGCCGGGCGGGCGGGGGCCCGCGTCGTGGGCGGCGAGGAAGGCGAGTTCGGTGGCGTGGCGCTCTTCGGCGGGCAGGGTCTGCCGGGCCGGAAGGGCCGTCGCCGTGTCGGTCGGGGGCATGCGTGTCCTTGTTCGGTAGGTCGGTCTGTCGTCGTTGCGGGGAGGTGCCGGGGCGCCCGCCGGTCGTGGCCGGCGCCCCGGAGATACGTCAGCGCCGGCGTCCCCGCCGCACCTTGAGCTCCTCGAACCGGGGGCCGCCGCTCTCCCGGACCCGCTGCCAGGCCCTGCGGTACAGCTCGGCGGCCGGTTCGGCCGGCACGATCACACCCAGCAGAGCCTCCTCGCCGCTCAGCAGGTCGCCGAACAGCGGCAGCTTCCACCGCTCCAGCGGAACGCGCGGAGCCTTCGGGTCGATCCATCCACCGGGCAGGAAGAGCGAACGTCCGGCCCTGGTGCGGGTGGCCTCCACCACCAGGTCGGTGCCGGCCAGTTCGGCACGGGCCGCCTTGAGCCGGGCCGGCTTCCAGCCCGTCCACCGGGCCGTCATGCGATCGGTCGGGTCGGGCATGGCGAGCAGCATGAGATAGAGCGTCGCGGCGTCCTCGCCGACGCCGTACTCCTTGGCGGCCTCGGTCACCAGATCCGGCACCGAGCGGCCCGGGTCCTGCGGCCACCAGGTGCCGTCCTTGCCCCGCTCACCCGCCAGCGGGTCGCCCGGATCGGCGAGGAGGGCCGCGAACTCGGGGGAGCGGGCCAGGCGCATCGCCACTTCGGCCGCATTGGGGCGTTGGCCGTCCTCGCGGAGCGCGGGCAGATACGGGTCCTGGCCCGCCTCGTCGAGCAGGGCGACCTGGATGCCGGGGGAGGGCTGGTCGTCGTGGGTGGCGAGGATGACGGCGCCGTAGCGCTCGAAGCCCTTGCCGACCTCGGTCGGTGCGCCCGCGGTCTTCCGGAAGGTGGGGAGATGGACGTACTCGTCGAGGTCGAGCACCAGTCCGGGGTGGGCCAGCCGGTCACGTACGGCACCGAGCGCGGTCGGCAGCGTGGCGCGGACCGGGTCGCCGGCGGGCAGCCGGTGGGCGAGCCAGGCGGCGAGGCCGATGGAACCGACCAGCGTCTGTCCGGTGAATCCGACCGTCTCCTTGCCGACGGGCTTGACCCGGTCGCCGTCGACCGCCCACTCCAGGTCCCGGGTGAGCCGGGGCTCGCCGGCCGGGTGCAACAGCGCGGGCAGTGCCTGGCGGACCTCCCATCCCCGGCGCTTGAACGTGCGTACCGCGTCGCTGAGCAACTCCTCGGGTACGGCGGTCCGGCGGCCCATCCGGTTGTTCCAGACCTCGGCCGCGGCGGCCCAGTCCGGTCCCTCGGTCCACAGACGGGCGGGCTCGGCGGGCAGCAGCGCGGCCACGACCGCGGCACGGGTCGCGGGAACGACATCGCGCAGCTCGTCCTTCGCGACGGCCGCCGGGGCCGCCTTCACACCGATGACATCGCGTGCCTGCGTGGTCAGGAACGTCCGCTCGTAGACGTCGACTTGGGGCAGACCGGCCACGATCAGCCGGGCCATGGTCTCGGTGACGCCGGTGAGCCGGGCGAACTCCTCTGCGGCCTGCGGGAACCAGGGCGCCGGTCCGCGCGCGGCCAGCTCGGTGAGGAACGCGCCGAGGCGACCGGCGGGGCCGTCCTCGCCGAGCGGGGCCGACGCCCGGAGCGTGTAGGGCTTCGGCGTCTCGAAGCGCCCGGCCGGATCGTGGAAGTATCCGGTGAACACACAGCCGTCGTCATCCTGCGAGGTGCGTTCCACGACGGCGATGAAGGCACCGCCGTCCAGCGGCAGCAGCCCGTTCCACGCGCCCTCGCGCCAGTCGCCCGACGGGGTGCGCAGCGGGCCGGCATCGAGGTGCAGGTCAACCTTGCGCCAGTGCGCGGGCTCGGCGGCGGGCACCAGGCCCAGCGCGTCGAACTCGGCGAGCAGCGCGTGGAGCGCCTCCCGGTGGTCCTCGGAGGTGGTGGAGGCGGCTGTCCGGAAGGCCACGGCGCTGACGCGGTCGAGCAGCGTGTCCAGGCCGGGTTGGCCGACGGGAAGCCGGCGTCCGTCGAGGTGGAGGCGAGCGGTGGGTCCCTCCACCGGGGCGACGTCGCGGAGTTGGGCCGCCCGCTTCATCTCGCGCAGGGCGCGGAACACGGTGTCGGCCTCCTTGTCACGGTTCCACCAGTAGCCGGTGGATCCGTAGAGACCGCTCATCGCGTCGAGGAGCACGGCGTCCGCCGGTCCGGCCTGGCCCTCGTCCTGCAGGCCGCCGTCGAGAGCGCGCGTGAGCCGGGCGGCCACCGCGTCCAGGACGGCCTGCTGGCCGGCCGCGTGGCGCACGACTCCGGCGATGCCCGCCACCAACGCGGAGTGGCTGACCGGGAGGAGGGAAAGGATCGCGTCGGGCAGCACCTCCTTGTCCTCGTGGGCCGCGGCGGTCAGCAGGGCCGCCGCCGTGCCGCGGTCGATGTGCCGCAACGCCTCGGAGCCCTCCGGGTCGCGGGCCGTCAGGCACTCCCAGTACTGCACCGGCGGCAGCAGCAGCGAGCCCTCGCCGAAGACACCGGGCGCGCGGTCGGTCTTGGCCACCGAGGTGACGACGCCGTCCGTGTCCACGATGGCGAGCTGCCAGCTGTTGCGGACGACCGCGCTCGCCCCGTCGGCGCCGGGGAAGACCACGAGAGTGGAGGGCCGGCCGGCGTCCGCGGGCAGGGTGACGCTGTGTCCGGCGAGATCCTGGGCGCGCACGGACCCGTCGGGCAGCTTCACCAGGCGCAGACCGACCAGGCCGTCCACGGGCGCGGAGGCCGGCGCGACCCCGACTGTCGGCGAGGGGAGCAGCCGGCCGCCCTCGAAGCCGCTGCCCTCGGGGGCGTCGCGCAGCGCGTCGGCGAGGAAGGCGGGCCTGCTCATGCGGCCCCGCTCACCCGTCACCGGGTCGTACTCGTACCAGCCGTGCGCCTTGTCGTCCTCGTCCTCCGCGTGCCACACCCAGTACGAGACGCCGTCGCAGAGCACCTGCCGCTCCGCGGGCAGAGTGGTGTCACCGGCGTGCAGAACGCCGCCGCCGGTGGTCCGGCCGCCGCCGGGCAGGGGCAGCGTGACCGGCATGTTGGCCTGGTACCAGTCCATCTGGGTGCCCCGGGTGTTCCGGGCGCCCTCCAGGGACTGAGGACGATCGGCGCGGGTGTGCCAGTAGCCGCGCAGGCCGTCGTTGCGGTCGTTCCAGTAGACGAGGAGCTCACCGTCCACGTGGTGGAAGCCGGGATCGCCCCAGGCTCCGTTCGCCGGGATCCTCAGGTCGTGGGTGAGGACCGTGCCCTCGGCGCCGATGACCCGGGCCTGGGCGGCGCCCGCCACGATGAGGTGGGGCCAGGCGTCGGCCACGATCACGTCCTCGATGTCCGCCTTGGGGACGAGGGCGGCGACCGCCTCCTCCCAGGCGGGCCAGCCGAGTTCGTCGAAGAGCCCGGCCCGCAGGGTGCGCTGCAGCACCGGTGCGAGGTCGGTGCCCGCGGCAGCACGGACCTCGTCCTCGGCCAGCGCCAGGGCCTCGGCGGGCAGCCACTTCAGCCGGGCCAGCGCGTCGGGGAGCTGGGGCAGGCCGACCGCGGTGAACCGTCGTACGACGGTGCGCACCCAGTCCGCGAGCAGCGGGCCGCCTCCGGGCGACGCGGCCAGCAGCCGGATCGCCCGCAGGACGTGGTCGTCGTTGCCGAACCGGTCGGCGCCTCGCCGGAACGCCTCGTGGAAGCGGGTGTCGGCGGCCAGCGACAGCAGGTCACGGTGTCCCTCGCCCGGGGCCCACTGCGTCAGCAGGAGAGCCTCGTCCTTCTGCGGGGCGGCCACCGGAACGTCCAGGTACAGCAGCAGGTCGATCAGGTCCAGGTCGTGCAGGACCTTCAACCCACCTCCGGACGCGGCGAGTTCGGACCGGAGCCGGTCCGCCGTCCGCTCCACCAGCGGATACAGCTCAGGCATGCGACTGGAGTCGCGCCACGACCGGGCCCGCTCCCGGTAAGCCAGGAACCGCCCCAGCCAGCCCGCCGCACCGTCCCGAGGCCGCTGCTCCTCGGGCAGGGACGCGTCCCACAGGCCGGCCGTGGCACCGGAGGCCTCCAGCAGCCCCAGCCACATCGCGGGCATCTCGTTCTCGTGGCCGGCAGGGATCAGGTCGAGCAGGGTGCCCCGGACGCGCGGCTCACGCGCGGCCAGCGCCACCAGCGCCGTACGGTGCCCCTTCCACCAGCCGGCCGCCGCGCGCAGGGTGGCCGGCAGACCGAGGAGTTCGGCCAGGTACTCCTGCTCGGTGAGGTTCGCGTCCTGGCCCGCGGCCCGGGCCAGCTTGCGCAGGTCGTTCGCCATCTGCGCCGACGGCGGCAGCCCGCCCGCCGTACGGCGCAGACACAGGCGGGTGAAGCGCCGCAGCGCCTCCTCGGCGGGCACCCGCGCCGCCAGTTCCCTCGCGTAGGCGGACAGCACCTTCACGGGCAGGGCACCGGCCAGCGCGAACTCCAGGAACACGGCGTCCAGCCGCTCCTCCTGGACCGTCAGCCCGTGCTCCGCCTCGGCCTTGCGGGCGCGGGTGAACAACTGGGCGGCGTACGTGGCGTTCTCCTCCGCCAGGAACACGCGCCCGGCCTGTTCGTAGAACGTCGGCAGGAAGTGCGGCACCGAGGCCGCCAGCCGGTCTCCGAGTTCCACGAAGGCGTCCAGCGCGGTCTTCGGACGGGACTTGGCCTGCCGGGCCGCCCGCTCCAGATCCGGCACGACGCCCAGCGCGTGATGTCCGTCCTCGGGGTGATGCACGAGTACCCACTCGGGAAAACCCAGCGACTGACGCAGCCCGAACCCGACCACGGCCGGCTCGGCGTCCTGCTCCAGGCCGAGGAATCCGGCGGCCAGATCCTCAGCCGCCCCCAGTTCGCCGGCGACCAGCCGCACCACCACCCGGTCGTCGAGCCCCGGGTGACGGTACGTCCGCGCCGTCAGCGGCACCCCCCGCTCACCGACCTCTTTCGCGTCGGGCGGCAGCACCGCCCCCGCCGTCAGCAGTTCCTCGTACGACACCTGCGTCCCCCCGCTCATGCGTTCTTGCCCTCCTCGATGACGCGGCCGGCGTACAGTGCCGCGGCCATCCGCATCCCCTCCGACCAGGCGACCGGTCCCACCTCGCGCAGCGGCAGGGCGCGCCCGTCCTGGTCCTGCCAGGTGAGGGCGCCGGTCTCGACCGAGTCCTCCCAGTACGGCTCGCCGATCCAGACGCAGGCCTCGACGGTGCGTCCGCCGTCCCGCACCCGGGCGGTGGCGTACCCACCGGACACGCGGTATCCCAGCGAACTGGCGCGCGCGGCGAGTGCGAAGCGGGAGCGGAACGAGCCCCCGGTGAAGTCCCGCACCTCGGTGGCCTTGGCGTCGAGGCCCTCCGGCCGCCGCCACATCGCCCGGTGGATCTGCTCGACGCGCTGCACTATGCCCAGTTCGGCCGCGAACTCACGCAGGTCGTCGAGGTCCGGCAGCAGCACCGGATGCGGCAGCGTCACCGTGCGCGGGGCCATCCGGACGGTCTCGCCGTCCAGGTTCACCAGCCGCAGCTCACCGGCTTCGGTGGCACCCCGCAGGAAGCCCACCTCATCAGGGTCGTCGCCGACCACGGCCAGATCGCGCAGCGCAGACTGCCAGGCTTCGTCGGGCCACACGCGGGCCAGCAGCCCGGTCGGTACGGGAAGCGACGACACCATCCACGCGTCGACCTGCGCGACACACGCCGCGGCATGCCGGTCCAGCCACTCCGCGAACCGTCGCAGCCGGTCCACCTCCGGGTGGTCCTTGAGCGCGCGCGGCAGTGACTTCAACTGCCGTCCCGCCGCCCGGCCCGAGGTGGCACGCGCCGCCACCCGCCCCTCCACAAGGGCGACTTCATACCCGTCGCCCGCCGACAGCCAACCCACGCGCCACAGCCTTCCGCGTCAAGAACCAAGATGGGAGCACAGTTCGGCCAGGGAGTCCGTCCCTGGCCGAGTGCGACTATGCGCGGAACGCTAGCGTCGACCACTGACAACGAGCCTTCGGCCCCAGGGCGCGGGTACGCCTGCGAGGCCCGAGACGCTCGCAGTGTTCGAGCAGCAGCTTCGCCCGGGCACGGGCGGCATACCCTGAGCCCTGTCCGCACTATCTGGGAGAGTCATGACAAGTAGGTTCACCGAGTTGGCCGTTGACTGCCACGATCCGGAGAGGCTCGCGGCCTTCTGGTGCGAGGTCCTGGACTTCAAGGTGATCGACCGGAGCGAGGGCAAGGTCGAGATCGGCTCCTGGGTGCCGACGGTCGAGGATGTTCGGGCCCGTCAGATGTCGCCCTCTCTGACGTTCATCCAGGTGCCCGAGAGCAAGACCGTGAAGAACCGGCTGCACCTCGACGTTAGCCCGATCGACGGCAGCACCGAGGACGAGGTGACCAGACTGCTCGGCCTCGGCGCCACCAAGACGGATGTGGGCCAGGGCTCGGATCGAACCTGGGTGGTCATGGCAGACCCCGAGGGCAACGAGTTCGACGTCCTGCGCAGCCTGGCACCGCAGAACTAGGCCGCGAGCGGGCACCGGCACCTCGTCACACACTGCAACCGTGACATCGCCGAGAAGACCTCAATCGGTCCCACGGACTGTGGACGGGTCACGTCCCCGCCGGTCCATGGCCGGAGCCCGTCCCCACCTTCGCCTGGGAGCGCCGGCGAGACTCCTCGCGCTGTGTCGGGGGAGGCCCCCAGTACTGGTGCGGCCTCAGCCGCCTCAGCCGCCTGCGCGGCGTGGGGTTGTCGGCGGGCAGCCAGGAGCCCGGCCGGCGATCAGATGACGCGGGCCGCGATGGCTCGCGCGCACGCCAGGGACTCGGTATGTGTCGTGTCCACCTCCAGGTCATAGAAGACGCCCTGGTGAACCACCTCCGCCTGCAACGCCGCCATGCCCTGAACGCGATCTCCTCGCGCCACCTCCCGGCCCGCGGCGACCGAACTCTCACATCGGACGCCGACCCACAACACGCCCAGTCCGCCGAGAGCCGTCCGCCACCGCCGCTGGGAAGCCGTTCCGCCGAGGAAGACGTCATCGATGATGACCCTGGCGCCTGCACGAGCCATGGCCACGATGCCCTCCGTCCAGGCCACCTCCAGGGCCCGGAACTCCGCTCCGACGCTCACCCCGCCGTCCGCCGCGACATCGATCCCTCCGTCCGATCCCTGCATCCTGGCGGGCATGGAGTCGACGAAGGAGTCGCACCCGAACGCCAGCCACGGATCGGGCAGTTCGGCCTGCAGGCACCGTACGATCCCGGATTTCCCCGAACTGGATCCGCCGTTGAGAATGATCATCTGAGTCGTCACCGCGCCACGGTAAGGCGCTTCTCGCACGGCACGAAACCCATTTCGGCCCAGGCCGCTCCACGGCTCCTCCCCGCACGCGCATCGGCATCCGCCGTACGAAGGGCATCTGCGCGCGGGGAGCCCCACATGCTCAGCGGGGAGCGCAAGAAGACGGCTCTCGCGCGGGACTCCCGGCGGAGACGGGATCGGCGGGTGTCTGACCCTTGCCGCGCGGGCCGTTGCGCGCGGGGCGGCCGAGCACGACCCCGGCCAGGACCAGGATCAGTCCGCCCAGCTGCTGAACGGTCAGCACCTCGGCCGCGACCACGGTGCCGAGCAGCACGCCCGTGACGGGGTTGAGCAGTCCGATCAGGCCTACGCTCCCTGCGGGCAGATGGTGCAGCCCGGTGAACCAGGCGGTGAAGGCCAGCGCGGTGGCGACCAGGGTGACATAGCCGAACGCGAGCAGCGCCGGGGTGGAGAAGGCCGGGGGAGCGCCCTCCACGGCCATGGCGGCCGGGAGGAGGAAGAGGCTTCCGGCGATGAGCTGCCACGCGGTCGAGGCGAGCACATCGGTGTCGGCGCTCCACCGTTTGGCCAGCACGTGACCCAAGGACGACACGAGCACGGCGGCGGTCGCGGCGAGAACACCGGGCCAGCTCACCCGCTGCGCACCGGTGAGCAGCATGAGGCACACCCCGGCGAGCCCGATGGCGGCACCGGCCAGGTGGGCGGTCCGGGGCCGCTCGGCCACCAGAGGCCAGGCTATGAGCATCATCGTCAGCGGGGACACGGCCATGACGGTCGAGGCGACGCTCGTCGGCAGCAGCTGGGAGGCGACGTAGACGAGGACGAAGAACACGCTCACGTTCAGTAGCCCGAGCACCGCCGACCGCCACCACCAGGCGCCGCGCGGCCGCTGCCTGCACAGGGCCAGCAGGACCAAGCCGGCGGGCAGGGCCCGCACGGCGGCGCCGTAGAACGGGCTGTCGGCGGGGAGGTACGCGTGCGTGACGAAGTAGTTGGTCCCCCAGGCCACCGGTGCGATCGCGGTCACCGCCACCCATCGTGCATTAGCTTCCATGGAAGATAATATAGCTTCTGTGGAAGCTATCCTGGTGTTCATGGAAGACCGGCAACCACGGGACCGTGTGGCCCGCATCCAGGCGGACTGGCGCCGCGAGCGGCCCGACCTCGACGTATCCCCGCAGGGGGTGATCGGCCGACTGCACCGCCTGGCGGGCCGGCTCACCGAAGAACTCTGCCTCGTCTACGGTCGCTACGGCCTGAGCGAGGGAGAGTTCGACGTCCTGTGCGCACTGCGTCGCGCCGGTGAGCCCTACGAACGGGCACCCGGCGAGCTGGCCGCGCACACCATGGTCACCACGGGCGCGATGACGAAGAGGATCGACCGTCTGGAGCGAGCCGGACTCGTCACGCGCCGCCGCTCGGACGACGATCAGCGTGGCCGGATCGTCGCCCTCACCGGGCCTGGACTCGAACTCATCGACCAGGCGTTCACCGACCACATCCGCAATGAACACCAGCTCCTGGATCTGCTGACTCGCGCCGAGGCGCAGGCGCTCGAAACGCTGCTCACGACCTGGCTCTCCCGAATGGACCAGCCGCGCGCCCCGGGCGGCGGATGATCCGTCCTCGGTGGTCGCGCCACGGTCTGCTCCGGCGGAGCGGCCGGACCGACCGGGCAACACGGTGCCGTACGGCCGTTTGCCCGCCCTCCCGGACGCGATCCGTGTGAAGATCCTCCGGGGCATCGGGCCCGAGCCGGACGGTATGACGCCCGCCTTTGGCGTAGTTCCGTCCGGCCGAGGCCGTCGGCGCGAGGGGCTGTCCCTCGGCCCGAGCAGGTCGTACGAGGATCGGGAGCAGGACACCGGATGAGCGCACGTTTCGAGGAGATCGACTGGCGGCCGACGCCCATGGGCGAGATCAGCCTGCGTCGTCGGCGAGATCCGTTGTCGGGCGACGACGTGTACGAGGTGAAGCTCGGGGACGAGTACCTGATGTCCAGTCTCTTCACCACCGGGGAGGTCGAGTTGACCAGACTCGGCCTGGCGGAGCTGCCCCCCGAGGGCGGGCTCGACGTCGCCGTGGGCGGACTCGGCCTCGGGTACACGGCCCGGACGGCGCTGGACGATCCGCGCGTGCGCTCGCTCGTCGTCGTCGACGCGCTGGCCGAGGTGATCGACTGGCACCGGCGCGGGCTCGTACCGCTGGGCGCGGGACTGTCGTCGGACCCCCGGTGCCGGCTGGTGCGCGGGGACTTCTTCGCGATGGTCGCCGGGAGCGCGACGGCGGGCGGAACACCGTCCGCGGAGGATACGAGAACGGACGCTCCGGGGGCCGTGGAGGACAAGGCCGGTGACGCCGGCGCGACGCCGCGCGGTCTGGACCCCGAAACTCCTGGACGCCGTTTCCACGCGATCCTCCTGGACGTCGACCACTCGCCGCGGCACGTCCTGCATCCCAGTCACGCCGGGCTCTATCGACCGGCCGGCCTGGCGGCGCTGGCCGAACTGCTCTATCCAGGCGGAGTATTCGCGCTGTGGTCGAACGACCCACCGGACGAGGAGTTCATCTCGGTATTCGCGGGGGTCTTCGCGGAGACCGCCGCACACGTGGTGGATTTCGACAACCCGCTTCAAGGCGGGACCGCGGCCAACACCGTCTATGTCGGCCGAAGGCGCGATGGCTGAGGACCTGGCGAGGACCGGCGGTGGCGTGCGGCGGCCGATCCGAGTCCGGTAGATGCCTGGGGCCCACTGTCAGCGACCGCCTGCGGCGGTCATGCTTCCGACGCGAGGAGATCGAGCAGATCCCGGCCGGCGGCGCTGTCGCGTTGAGCGAGCATGGCGTCGGGGAGCGCGGCCGCACGCGCGCCGTCGGGTACGAGGGCCAGCACTTCGCCGAGGGCGCGGTCACCCACACACTCCTCGTCGTACTTCTGCGGACTGTGGACGAAGGCCAGGGTCGCCGCTGCCAGCACGCCCGGTACATCGCGGCGGCGTGACTCCAGACCGGTGAGCAGCCGGCCGATCGCCTCCTCCAGGCCGCCGGTACGGCGCAGGCCGATCAGCGAGCCGAGCCTGGCCCCGCCCAGTTCTGGAAAGCCCGCACCTGCGAGCGCGGCGACCACCGCCTCCGCTTCCCCGTCTCCCGGCTGTTGGCTCCCGAGGGCGGGGAGCGCGCGCGTACCGGGGAGGGGGCCGGAGTCGAGTGCGGCTCGGCAGACGAGCAAGCGCAGTCGGGGCGGCGGATAGGATTCCGTGCCTGTCCCGGTAGTTGCCCCCGCGGCGGTGATCATGTCGCCGAGCGCCCACACATAGGCCTCTCCACACGCGAGCGTCGCGCACACATCGGCGAAGACCTCGCCCAGCCATGGCTCCCAGAGGGCGATGCGCTCCTCCGAAAGCCCGGAGTGTTCCCGCAGCCGGGTGCGCAGGGACTGGGTGAGGGCGAAGTCGTCCTCGATGTGATGGCCGGTCTCATGTGCGACGGACAGGAGCGTCGGCAGGTGGTGGCTCGCGGACCAGGGGATGCCGATGAGCGGGAACGGCAGGTGCCGGCTGGCTTGACGTCCGCCACGCGTCCGCTGCCTGCCGGCCGGGAGCAATTCCTCGAAGTCGCTGCCCCGGGGAGCGGCGAAGGGCACGGGTTGCCGGTTCGGGAAGGCGAGTGGAGGTTCCTTGAGGGCGATGCTGTTCGGGGCGGCGCCGCGCACGGGGTCGTAGACGGACCAGGCGAGTTCGTCCGCCGCGTCGAGGAAGGCCTTGTAGCGCGGGATGCGGCGGGCCAGTAGCTTGCTGCGGAAGAAGTCCCACAGGTGATGCAGATCGAGGACGAGTTCGGGGGCGCGCCGCTCGCGCTCGACGGGCGGCAGCTCCTGAAGGCGCAGGAGCGCCCCGGACACGACTCGTACGGCGCCCTCGATCTGGGATCGGTGCTTCTCCAGCGGGCCTCTGTGCTTCGCCGTGAGGGACCAGTCGTCCAGTTCGGCCTGCAGTCCGCTGGTGAGGTGGCGTACTTCGGCCTCCCGACGGGCGCGGTAGCCGGGGTCGGGCAGCAGGTCACCGGTGAGGGAGGTGGCTGTCATGGAACGTGGGCCGTTTCGGGTTCGGAGACTTTCAGGGCTGCAGGGCTCGCGAACAGCGTGACGCAGGCCGCTTCCAGGATGCCGTCGCCCCAGTCCGCGTCCGCGAAGTCTGCTGTCGTGCCGTCGGGCGGACGACGCAGGTGCGTGCACAGATCCAGCAGCGAGATCTTTCCGAGGGCGGCTCGCGCCAGTAGTTCTGTCTGGCCGCCGCTCGACCGCGCGGTCAGTCCCGTACCGAGCACGGCCGGTGCGAATCCGGAGGCGAAGAGGGTGGCCGCGAACAGGTTGCGGAGGACCACCTGCAGGGGAATGTCGGCGGGGGATGCGGGCAGCGGCGGATCGAGGACGACGAGTGGCTGCGTGCCCGGCTCGAACCGTGCCAGCCATTCCGCGAGCCGATCCGGCGTCAGATCGGCGCCCATGGCCGCCCGGTCCAGGCGTTCCCCGTGGCTGAGGTGCGTGGCGGCCAGCTCGAAGCAGGGCAGGTTGCCGCCCTTGAGCCGGAGAGGGGCGCGCACATGTACGACCGCGGGCGAGCCTTTCGGCGTCGGCAGACCGGCGAGTGAGGGGATCTCCCGGACATCGAAGCCGTGCATCCGATAGCCGCCGAGTGCCAGACGGACCGCGGTGGGGGACAAGGGCGACGCGTCGATCTCGGCCGGCTCGTCGCGCAGTACCAGGACCGTTCCCGCTCCGGACAGCTTTTGAGCTCTCTTGCGTGCGATGCGCACGAGACTCCACAGCATGGGCATGGCGGTGACCGTGATCGGTCCGCCCACCACGGCCAAGGCGGCTCCGAGCGCGCTGGCGGCGACCGTTTGGGTCATGCTTCCCCAAACGCCGTCGGTCACGAGTTTCCTGTCTGCCCTACCCGCGTTGAGTACCGCTTGGACCGCCCGCACGTCGACGGACTCGGCAGCCTGGGGCAGCGTGCGGTACAGGGCGGTTTCCTCGGATCCGAGCGTGAGTTCCCAGGGGAAGGCGTGCAATCCGGCGTCGTCGGCCTGGATCCGCACGGTGTCGACCGGGTGGACGCCGAAGGCTCGTTGGCGAAGGGAGGCGGAATTGGCGGACACGGCATTGCGCCAGTTCGCGTACAGGGCGTGAGCCGTGGGCAACGGTGCCGCGGTGATCCGGAAGGAGGCGTCCACGTCGTACACGTCCTCGTGTGCGGAGCGCGCGAGCTCCACCGAGGGCGCGGAGTCGTCCTCCGGGGGGTAGCCGAGGGAGGCCGACATACGCAGCGCCGCTTGGAGGGTCGCCTCGTCATCGTTCACGAGGGCGATCGATCTCAGAATGTACTGCGCCCACAGAGAGGGTCGGTGCACCTCGCTCACCTGTTCCGAGGCATGGATCAGCAAGGCCCGTTTGTCGCCGACGTCGTTCTCCGTGAGGGCCTGCAGCCAGTGCGCCGTTGCCTGCAGCAGGCGAGGCAGCGCTGCGGTGGCGTTGACGCAGATCGAGCGGCTGACCGACCCCTCCGGGACCCCGTGCACGCGAATCTGGGCTTGCGCCCAGGTCCATGCGGGGAGCGGATCACCGTGGTCCGCCGATGCCGTGAGCACCGGGTAGGCCTGTGCCACCAGCCGGGTCGCCTCATGGTGGCGACCCGACACGCGCTCGAACTCCGCCAGCGCGGCCAGTCGAAGACAGTGATCGACGTTCGTCCGCGGCCCGTCCGCCAACGAGGCGAAGAGCGGGCGAAGCCGCTCGAGTTCGGGCTCGGGGTCGCCTTCGGGAGCGCCGCACCCCGCCAGGGCGCTCAGCGCGCTGAGGCGGGCCTCGGGCGGCTCCACGGCGGCGAGTGCCTTCGCCAGGGCGAGGGCGCGTGAGGGGTCGGCGACGACCGCGGCCACACCACCGTCGAGCAGGTCCTTGCGCGAGCGCAGGGGGACGTCCAGGAGTGAGGTGTCGTGCACGTCGTAGCCCCGGCGGGCGAGTTCGCGCCACAACAGCGCCGTGGGAACGGCGAATTCACCTGTGGTGTCCACCGACCGCAGCTGGTCGAGGGTGTTGGCGGCTCGGTGGAGATCACCCAGGGAGCGAGCGAGGAAGCGGGCGTACTGGAGAAGGGTGGGGGGATGGCCGTCCGGGTGCCCCAGATCGCTCCAGAGTCCCGCCGCCCGCGCGAAGGACCGCTCCGCTTCGTCCACCGCCAGCAGCCGCCCCTGGGTGACTCCGCGAAGCACGGCGACCTCCGCCAGACCGTGGTAGCGGGTGGAGTCGTGGATCTCCTCCAGGCACGTCTCCTCCGCTCTGCGCAGGGCCTCGAAAGCGCGCGCGGAGTGCCCCAGGAGGAGATGGGCCCGTGCCTCGGCCATGCAGGCGTCGACCCGTTCGGTGGGACTCAGCGGCCTCAGGTCGACGTCCCGCAGTGTGCACAGCGCGGCACTCGGAGAGAACGACGCGATCTCGGCACCCGCTCTGCGCAGCAACGCGCGGTTCTGGAACCTCGTGGAGACCACATGCGAACCGATCATCGAGCCCACCTGGTTGTGGAGCACGACGGCTTGATCGATGCGGCCCTGATCCTGAAGATTCTGCGCCAGTTCGAGTGAGATCCGTGCCTCGCTCTCGACCACACCTCGAGTCCGCGCGGTGTCGATCGCGGCTCGGTAGCTGGCTTCGGCCCGCGGATCGCTCGCCCGGACCTGGATACGGGAAAGCAGCACCTGCAGGTCTTCCCGCAACTCGTCACCGACTCCCGCCTCCAGGCTGCTGCGAACGACCCGCGCCGCCTCTTCGACGTGGCCGCGGCCGTAGAGGACGAGCGCGTGCAGATAGGCCTCGCGGTCCCGGGTGTCGAACGCTTCGTTCGTCGCCAGGCGCAGCTCGCGCACCGATGCGAGCCTGCGTTCGACCTCGTTCCAAGCGGGGTCCGAAGGGTTGACGGAGGGAACGTCCAGATATCCGCGTGCCGCCACCGCGGCGATGGCCAGGTGGGCGTCGGCGACAGATCTGTGACTGATCAGGGGCTGCTCGTCGGCGCGGAGCCGGGGCAGCCCTTCGTCGAGGTACTCGTCGCCGAGAACCTCTTCGCACAGCTCCAGGATCTGCTCCGACCGGCTGCCGTCCTCGTTCACCCTCTGGACGGCGCTCGCCCACATCTGGGCGGCATGCGGGTCCCCCGCCTGAAACCGGTGGTACGTCGCCTCCTTCATGTAGGTGACCCACTGCTCGGGGCGCGCCTTCGCCAGCTCGTCGAAGCGCGCGACGAAATCCCGATGCAGCTGGTTGAAGACCTGATGGCTCGAGACCAGCAGGCGCATCGGGGCCAGCACCTTGGCATGGAAGATGACGGTGCCGTCATCACCCGCGTGCCGTGAAACCCATGACGAGCTTCCGGCGTAGTCGAGCAGCCGCTGCCAGGCGCGGTCCAGTTCCTCGTCGGTGGGCTCGGTGGCCGCGAAGGGGAAGACGTCGTCGCTGCCCTGCAGGTGGTGGTCGTCCCGACGGGGGTCGTCGGCCTCGGACCTGTCGGTGATGCCCCGGGCCAACCAGGGGCGCATCACGGTGAACACGTCTTCTCGACGCAGCCGCCGGGGGATCACCCCGTAGCGCAGCAGCCAGCGCACCGCGGGGTCGTCGATGCGCCGGACCACCCGGTCGATCAGATAGCGGACCAAGGGCTCCTGACAAGCCTGGAGCTCCTCGACACCGATCGTCGGATCCTGCTCGATGAGATCCGCGAACAGCGCCAGTGTGAAGGGAAGCCCCGCGGCCTTGCGCGCGGCGACCCGCACCAGCGCGCTGTTCGTGATGCCCCTCAGACCCGTGAGATAGGCGTGCGCCTGGGCCTGGTTGAACTTGCGGACCTGGATGTGCTGAACCTGTTTGCGGGGGAAGGCCTTGAGCGCTTGGGGAAGGTGTTCCCGCAGGTTGTAGCGGCCGGCGAGGACCAACCGGAGGTTCGGGCAGAGCTGGAGGAGCCGGCCGAACATCCGCAGCGTCCGCTCTGTCTCACCGTGGCCGTGCAGCAAGAGTTCTTCGAGCGTGTCGACGACCACTACCACCGGACGATCGGGGCGTGCGCGGTTGAGACGCTCCGCGAACGTCTCCAGCACCTCCTGCTCCACCGCCTCGGCGTCGAGCCCGTCGATGCGTGCGGAGACTTCCCGTGCCGGGGCGGAGGAGCGGCGGTCGAGGAGAACCCTGTACGCGGCATAGGAGTCGAGCCGTTCGAAGGCGCGGCCCGGCAGCCTGAGTTCGAACTGCTCGGCGATCTCCAGCAGCAGAAGCCAGGGATGGCGGCCCACCGCGTGGGTGTTGATGACGTCGAAGTCGATCCGAGCGCACAGGACATCGTGCTCCTCCGGTACGCAGAACCGGGCCACCAGCCAGCGCAGCTGCATGGTCTTGCCGGCTCCTCCGGGGGCGTACATCTGCCAGACCCGCCGCTGTCCAGCAAGCAGCCGTTCGGCGTTCCGGATCAGCCCGGTGGGTTGCAGGAATTGGGCGGAACGCGAGTAGTCCGCTGCCCAGTGGTCGCGTGCGCGCACGTATCCGGCGCGGTCCAGGCGCAGTTCGGAGATCACCGGGTCGGCGAACGGGAGCCGGTCGGGATCTCCGAGCGCGTCCACCAGATCCTGGCACGCGGCGAAGTCGCGCCGGGCGTCGGCCGCCGCGAACCGCTCGCGAAAGAGCGCGAGGGCATCCTCGGGGCGGGCCGTCAGCAGATGCCGTACCTCCTCCGCGTGGTGGCGTGCCCGGCGGTGGACTGCGGCGATCTTGTTCTCCAGTGCCAGGAGTTCGGCAGGCATCACTCCGTCGGCCGACTCCTGGGCCCAATCGAGGAAGTAGGCGTTTCGGTTGGCTTCCGAGAGGGCGAGCCTGCCCGGTTCTGAGCCGACGGATTCCACCGCGTGGGCGCGAACAAGCTCCTCCAGCGTGGGAGTTGCCGGTTCTTGGGCGAGGGCGTGCGGACGCAGCACTTCCTGGTACAGGGCCGCGTCGAAGGTGCGGGCGACGGCGCAGGCGCGCAGGACCGCTGTCCAGTGCGCCGGGCGCAGGGCACGGCTTATGGCCTCCAGGCTCTCGCCCGAGGCGAGCCGGCGGGCGATCTCCGCCAGGACGTCGGTCATCGCCATGCCCCCTGCAGATCGGCCGCACCCCATTGAGGCAGAATCCCTGCCAGCTGCGCGAAGAGTTCCACACTGAAATGCTGATTCAGGGCCTGGTGAATTCCCTCCAGCGCTCTGACGACCGTGTCATCCGTGGGGACGCCCAGACGACTGCCGTACAGCCGGGCGAGCCGCATGAATTGCGCGCTGTCGAAGTCGCCCACCCTCACGCGGGTGATCATGTGAGAGTCCGCCTCGGGCAGCGTCGGACCCACCCACGAGTCCGGGGCGACCAGAATCAGGCGCAGGGGCGGTGCCTGCCCGTAGGCGATGGGGCGCACCAGCCACTTGTAGAGCACCTGGGTGAAGGCGCCCTGCATGATGCTCTCGGCGTGATCGAGGGCGATGACGAGAGGCCTTCCATCGCTCGCCTTCTGCAGAGCGTGCAGGAACGCGCCGACGATGCGCTCCTTGCGTCGGTCGTACGGGTCGCCGATCTCGTCGTCGAACCGGCGTCCCTCGTCGTCGGCCGGCTCCAGGGTGCCGTTCGGCAGGACCGGCGCCTCGACCAGGTGATTGAGAACGGCGTTGAACTCACCGAAGGCCTGCGCGGGCAGGGGACACAGCTGGTCCGGGGAGGTGGCCTCCTGCCGGATCAGCCGGAGCGTGGTGAGCCAGTCCTTGTGCTTGGTGTACGCGTTCGAGTCACCGACCTGAAGCGAAGGAACCGGCTGCGCACCCAGGTTGACCGAGACCACGCGGTGCCCGCGCAGGAACCACGTGATCAGACACCAGTTGGTCAGCCAACTCTTGCCCGTTCGAGCGAAGTTGGCCTGGGAGTGGCCGCTGATCACCAGCAGCGGGCGGTCGGCGCTGTCCGGCGACTGCCCGGGACGGTCGAGTGCCCACCAGGCCTGCCGCCGCTCGTCGGTGCGTCCCACGAACCGCCCGAGGTCGACGTACTGCTTACAGCGCAGAATGTCCTGCACAGAGGCGGTGGGCGGCGGCGCGTACGCGATCGGGAGGACGGACCGCGGATCACCCGACGTCAGAAGGACCGGCAGTGCCCACGCCCCGCTCCTGGGCGCACGCCTGGCCAGTTCGGAGCGTGCGGCGGCCACGGCCTCGTCGACAGGCCGGTCGGCGCCCAGCTGTTCGTAGAACGTGCGCGAGAAGGCGACGGCACACGGTGAGGCGATGTCGTCCTGCATCGAAACGACGGCCCTGGCTCCTGCGGCCAGGAACGCCTGAGCCATTCCGCCCACCCAGTCGGCCGGATCGGCTTTGCCTGTGTGGCAGGCGTTGAGTACCACCAGCAGCGGTTTCCATGTCGTCAGGTCGGCGATCGCCCCGGCTTCCAACTCCCACGTACCGACACCCGAACGTCCCGCCTCGGCCGGGGCGAAGACGAGCACGGGACTGCCCACTCCGGCCCGAGGCATTCCGTGACCGATGTAGTGCACGACATGCGGCTGGAGTCGGTCGATGCGCTCGGCCAGCACCGCGGCGTCCGCGGGAGCGTCGAGGACCTCCAGATAGGTACGGCCGGGCGATCGCTCCAACGCCCCCGACACCGTGGCGAGTTCCTGCTCCGCGAGCAGACGGTCGTCATGGGGCGGAGTGCAGATCACGACCAGGACCCGCAGCGGACCGAGCTCCGCATCAGGGGCGGGGCCCCGCGGGCCGGTCCCGCAGCCGCGTCTCCACACCACTTCGGGACGCCGCCACAGCCAGCTGCCCTGGTTGCGAAGCAACTCCCATGGAAGAACGCGCAGTTCAGGAGGTTCCACCTCCAGGCGCACCCGTCTTCGCAGACCCTCCCCAGCCGCCGAGAGCCACTCCCGCGCGAGAGCCCCGCCGAGCAGGGCCGTGTACAACTGCTCGCCCGCGCTCTCGCGATCCTCCTCGCCGGTCCCGGCCTCGAAGACCTTCGAGAGTTCGCCGATCTCCTCCAGGGGACCCAGGTCGGCGGACATCGCGCAACCGCCCTGCGCCGACAGGTGAACGACATAACCCGGCGAGCCGTCCGCGGCCAGGGCGATCCGTAGTTCTATCTCGTCCGAACCGGCGTCGGGGTGTGCGCCGCTTGCCATCATGATCCTCGCGAACTGCCTACGCGGCGACGAAACCGAGCGGAGGCTGCTCGCTCGGGGGAACGTCCTCCAGCACCGCACTCGGATCGTCCTGCGCCTCCTCCAGCAGCACGGGCGGGACGGGGACGGGGGCGGCACCGCGACCCGGTTGGCGAGGCCCGTAGTCCTTCTTCACCTTGCCGAACCAACCCTTGCGCAGTCGGACCACCTGGAAGAAGGGGGTGAGATCGCTGCCCAGCCACTCGAGGCCGAGCGCACGGCGGCCCTCGATGGACGCGCTGCCCGCGAGGTCGGCGAGGACCGGCTGTACCGGCCCGGCACCCGCCTTCACCCGCAGCTCGGCGTAGCCCCCGCTCTCCACGGTGGTGAGCACCGTCCCTGAGGCCGCCTCGACGACGCCGGTGACGGCGAGCAGGGACCCGTCCCAGTCGTCCCATCCACGGCTCACCAGCGCGGTGGCGAGCCCCCGCGCATCGGCGACCGTGGTCTCGGTCAGTCCGTCGTAGACGATGAATGCGGTGTCGCCCTTCGTGAACCCGATCCGGGCGCCGGCGTCGGCGACGGCTAGGGAGGCGAAGCCGTCCGCGGCGGATCCCGCCGCCTTGAGGGCCACCGATACGGAACCCTGCGCGTCGTGTCTGTAGGCGTTGCGGGGCGTACCCGGACGCGGATCGAACCCGATACCCCGGTCGGCGAGCGTGCCCGCGGTCCGGACCCTGCCGTCCGCGTTCTCCAGTACGTCGCCGAGCGCGACGCGCCGGGACAGCGGCCAGGAGACCCACCAGCCCTTCCACACGTCGTCGACGGCGTGACGGTACAGCTCGTAGAAATCCTTCATGGCGCCCCCGTCGCATGTGCTGTCCCTGCAGGGCAGGGTACGCGCGGCCGTACTCGGAGGAGCCAATTCCAGTGCAATAAGGCGCAGTTGCGGGTTGTGGGGTATACGCGTGGCCCGTCCCCGGGCACGCCGGACGCGCCGAGGGGAATTCGTGCCGGGCCGGGCCCTCAACCGGCGGGGCAGTAGCGTGCGATGACCTCGTCGAGCTCCTCGATCCAGGTGTCGAGCCGGTCCTCGTCCTTGGTGGTCACGCGGCAACGGCGCGCCTGGCCGTCGGTGAGGGTGACCGTGACGGTGAGACCGTAGCCGCGGCCGGTCTCCCGGTGGGTGACCGTGTGAACGATCGGCCAGGGGAAGTCGACCGGGCGGCCGTTGACTCCCAAGGAGATGCCGTGGACGTCCGCGATCACGGCGTTCTTGTGGTCCATGGCCAGGAACTCGGCGCCCTGGGACGGGTTCTCGTCAGGGGCGGGCACGGGTGGTGTGGTGACGGTCGGGGGGTAGAGCGGGGGCGGCGGGATGGACGGCGCGGACAGGATGGTGGGCGTGTAGCCCGCCGTCGCCGCAGCTGAGGCGGTGAAGACGTCCAGGAGGTGTTCCGGAGTCGGGCGCAGCGTCGGCTCTTTCGCCAGACAGGCCTCGACCACGGGTCGCAGGGCGACGGGAACGGCAGTGAGGTCGGCCTCGTGATGGACCGAGCGGTACATCAGCGCCATCGATGTCCCGTGCCCGAAGGCGCTGCCGCCGGAGGCGGCGACCAGGACGGAACCGAGCGCGAACACGTCCGCCGCTCCGTTCACCGGATGGCCTTCGGCCTGCTCCGGAGCCAGAAAGCCCGGGGTGCCGACGCTGGCGCCGGGCACCGTCAGCCGTGCGTCCTCTGTAGCGCGTGCGATACCGAAGTCCACGACCCTCGGTCCGTCGACGGCCATGATGATGTTCCCGGGCTTCAGATCGCGATGGACCAGACCACAGGCGTGGATTGCCTGCAGCGCCTCTGCCAGTGCCGCACCCAGCGCCCGCAACGCCTGCTCGTTCATGGGGCCTTGGGCGTCCAGGGCGTCCGCCAGGGTGGGGCCGGCGATGTAGGCGGTGGCCAGCCAGGGCAGCTCGGCGTCGGGGTCGGCGTCGACGACCGGCGCCGTGTGGAAGGCGCCCACGCGGCGAGCGGCGTTCACCTCGGCCCGGAATCTCTCCCGGAACATGCTGTCCTGGGCCAGCTCCGGCCGCGCGACCTTCACCGCCACCAGACGCCCACCCCGCGAGCGCGCCCGGTACACGACGCCCATTCCCCCTGCGCCGAGCACCCGCTCGACGGTGTAGGGGCCGATACGGTCCATTTCCCACCTCCCTGATCGTTCGCATGCCACGGTAAGCCAGTAGCCGCATGCAGTGACCAGCGGGGAAGGGGAGGTGGGCGGCTCACGCGGCCGCAGCCGCAGCCGTCACCGGTCGGACGGGAGCAGGCATGGAGGTAGGGGCCTCGCGGTTGTCCGTCAGTGCTCGTACCGCAACGCTGCCTGCCGTGCCTGCCGGCCGGCTCAGTCGCTTGGTGTGGCTATGGGCGGGGACCTCTACTGCCGCAGCTCGAGGGTCAGGTGCGCGGACAGCGCGCGGAGGAAGTCGACCGCGTCGAAGATCTCGCCGGCGGAGGCGACCCCGACCGTTCTGGTCCGCCCTGTGAGGATGCGGTCGACGGCTTCGACCGCGAGCGGCGCGGTGATGGCGTAGATGTCCTGGCCTCTGGCCACGGCTCGCCGTTCGGCGCCCTTGGAGCGTACGACGACGTCGACGAGGAAGGTCTGCGCGGACCGCCCGTGCTCGTCGACCGCGCTGGGCGCTGGGGTGTCGGAGGCCGAGAGGTCCGTGGCCGCCTCGACGGTCATGTAGTTGCGTACCTCAGGGACGGCGAGGTGACTGGGCACGGTGACCACGTCGGCCATCGAGAACTCCCCGATGACGGATCGCGGGCCCATCGGGTCGGGGAACGGCCACTCCAGGGTGGGCGCGGCGTCCTGGCGGTACTCCAACTGCCCCTGCGTGTACCGGACACGTCGGCCATCTCGCCGCTCCCGGGAGACCGCACCTGCCGCACGAGTCCCGGCGGTGGGGTGCCAATCGCTCAGTCCGTACGCGATGTGCGCCTCGTCGGCTGCCGTCCAGTCGCCCATCGCGGCGGTGGCCAGCAGGTCGCCGAG
Organism: Streptomyces sp. NPDC060027; assembly: GCF_042737005.1. Lineage (NCBI taxonomy): Bacteria > Bacillati > Actinomycetota > Actinomycetes > Kitasatosporales > Streptomycetaceae > Streptomyces > Streptomyces sp. NPDC060027. The sequence continues at coordinate 28,774 of NZ_JBHWVI010000034.1, read as the reverse complement.
CCCGCCGTAGAAGGCCATCGCGGGGACGATCACCCCTCCCGCCGCTCGGGCGCGGTCCGTGAAGTGCTCGAACGTGTCGACGTTGGCCTCGATCTCGGCCGCCACATCCACATAGGGGATTTTGGCGCGCAGTGCCGCCTCGATCACGGGGGCAGCCGTCGTGGCGAACGGCCCGGCGCAGTTGATCACAGCCGCCGCTCCGGCCAATGCGTGGTCGAGCGCGGCCGGATCGTCGACCGACGCCGGGCGGACGTCGAGTTCGGGATGGGAGGCCGCCAGCGCCTTCAGCTTCTCGGGGTCCCGGCCGGAGAGAACCGGCACGAAACCGCGCTCCCGCAGCTCCGCCACCACGAACCGCCCGGTGTGCCCGTACGCGCCGAACACCGTCACTACCTGCCCCGACCCCATGGGTTTTCCTCCGTGTCCAAGTGATCTGCCGTGATCCGTAGGGACATCCTGACGGGGGCGGGCGGCTGGCACGAGTGTCCGGAACGCCATGCCTCGTACAATTCCGGACATGGACACTGTCGCGCTGGCCGTCACCGACGGGATGCTCCACTTCGAACTGGCCCTGGCCTACGAGGTCTTCGGCTCGGCCCCGGACGCGGTGCCGGGCCCCTGGTACGACATCGCCGTCTGCGGGCCGCGCCCCGTGCGGGTCGGACGGTTCCTGCTGGAGCCCGACCACGGCCTCGAGCGGCTCGCGCGCGCCGACACGGTCATCGTCCCGGGCTGGGCGGATGTCGATCAGGACCCACCGACCGACCTCGTCGACGCGGTGCGCAGAGCCCACGAGGCGGGCGCCCGCATCGCATCCCTGTGCACCGGCGCGTTCGTCCTGGCCGCCGCCGGTCTGCTGGACGGCAAGCGCGCGACCACACACTGGGCGCACACCCAGGAGCTGGCCGTCCGCCATCCCCGGGTGCAGGTGGACCCGGACGTCCTCTACGTGGACAACGGCAGCGTGCTCACCTCCGCCGGCAAAGCCGCCGCGATGGACCTGTGCCTGCACCTCGTCCGCCTCGACCACGGCTCGTCGGTCGCCAACACGGTCGCCCGCCGCCTGGTCGTGCCGCCCCATCGGGACGGCGGCCAGGCCCAGTTCGTCACGACGCCGGTGCCCGCGCCGGACAACCACCCGCTCGCCGAGCTGCTCCCTTGGGTGATCGAGCGCCTTGACCATCCGCTGACCGTCGAGGACTTGGCCCGCCAGGCGCGGATGAGCTCGCGGAACCTCGGCCGTCACTTCAGGTCGGTGACCGGCACCACCCCGCTGCAATGGCTGCTGACCCAGCGGATCCGCCACGCCCAGGAGTTGCTGGAGACCACCGACGCCGGCGTCGACACCATCGCGGCGGCCACCGGCATGGGCACCGCCACGACGCTGCGCCGTCACTTCAACCGCACGGTCGGGGTGCCTCCCGACGCCTACCGTCGCACCTTCCGTGCACGGACCCGCCCCGGTCCGGATGACGACGGCGACCACGGCCGACAAGGCCAACACCACTGACTGGGCCGCTGGTTCGGTTTTCCCACGGAGTTGCTCTCCGGCGGCTGGGCGCGGTCGGGGTGGTCACGAACTCATCACTCCCACACGGCGCGTACCGTGTGCCCATCACCATCGCGCGTATGTCAGACACAGCCGCTACGGGTCGGCGCCCGTCGCGTACTCAGAGGATGACCGCCACGTTACTGCTGTTGCTGCTGCTCCTGGTGTGCACGATCGCGGCCGACTCCTGGACCGAGAAGGGCTGCCATCTGAGCCAGGGATACCTCTACGTTCTGTCGCACGGGGGCGGTCCGGACAGGCACCAGGGGTGTGATCCCGAGCCGGGCGGCCCGGTGTACACCGACCAGTACTACGGCTGACGGGGCTCGCAGGGACAGTGGAGACCTCGCCGCAGGGGTCTGCCCTCCCAGGTGGTGCCGAGGTGCGTGTGAACCCTGGACAGGCACACCCGCCCGTGCTGTCATGTCCACTGCATCATTTCCAACGTTGTACAGAGCCGTGGAACCGCCCCTCGGGGGAGTCGCTGCGGAGCCACGTCCGGATGGTCCGGAGGTTGCTCGATCGGCGGGAGACAACGTTGTCGCACTGCACGTCGGCCCTTCCGGAAGGCAGGTCACCTGCATGTCCATGAGCAGACGAGAACTCCTCGGTATCGGGTCCGGCACCCTGGGGGCCGCGGCTCTCGGAGTCGCGTCCGGGGGAGTCGCGGCCGCGGCTGCCCGTCCGCGAGCCGAGACGCGGATACCCGACAGATTCCAGAAGCTGCCGCCCGGCAGTGTCGTGGCCCGTGGCTGGCTCGCCGGCCAGCTCCGGTTGCAGCTCGACGGTCTGTGCGGCAGGTACGAATCCTTCTCGCACTTCCTCGACTTCTCGACCTCCGGCTGGGTGCACCCCGAGCACGACGCCTGGGAGGAACTGCCGTACTGGCTGCGCGGCTACCTGCCGCTGGCCATCGCCACGGGCGACCCGCACGCCCTGACCCGGTCGCGCGCGTGGGTGGAGGCGGTCCTCGCGACCCAGGAGAGTGGCGGCTTCTTCGGACCGCGTGCCTTACGCACCGCACTCAACGGCGGTCCCGACTTCTGGCCCTTCCTGCCGCTCCTGCAGGCCCTGCGGACACACGAGGAGTACAGCCACGACCAGCGGGTGGTGCCGTTCCTCCTCCGCTTCTTCCGCTTCATGAACGCTCAGGGGCCGGGCGCCTTCAACACCAGCTGGGTGTCCTACCGTTGGGGCGACGGTCTCGACGTGGTCGTGTGGCTCTACCGCCGTACCGGCGAGGCGTTCCTGCTCGATCTGGCCGCCAAGATGCACACTCACGGCGCCGACTGGACCGGCGCGACACCGAGTCGGCACAACGTGAACATCGCCCAGGGATTCCGGGAGCCCGCCCAATACGCCCAGTTGACCGGCTCCGCCGACCCCACCCGGGCCACCTATCGCGCCTACGACGCCGTGATGGACCCGTACGGACGGTTCCCCGGTGGAGGCATGGCGGGCGACGAGAACGTCCGGCCCGGGTTCGCGGACCCCCGGCAGGGCTTCGAGACCTGCGGCATCGTCGAGTTCATGGCCAGCCACGAGCTGCTGACCAGGATCACCGGAGATCCGGTCTGGGCGGACCGCTGCGAAGACCTCGCCTTCAACCTGCTCCCGGCCTCCCTCGACCCCGACGGCAGGTCCGTTCACTACATCACCAGCGCCAACGGCGTCGACCTCGACAACCGCCCCAAGACCCAGGGCCAGTTCCAGAACGGCTTCGCCATGCAGGCCTTCCAGGCCGGTGTCGACCAGTACCGGTGCTGTCCCCACAACTACGGCATGGGCTGGCCGTACTTCACCGAGGAACTCTGGCTCGCCGGCGCCGACGGCGGTCTGGCCGCGGCGCTCTACGCTCCGAGCCGGGTCCGGGCCACGGTCGCGGGCGGAACGACCGTGACCGTCACCGAAGAGACGGGCTATCCCTTCGAGGACACGATCACCTTCACCATCTCCACGCCCCGCCCCGTGCGCTTCCCCCTGCAGTTGCGTGTGCCCGGCTGGTGCCGAGGCCCCCGGCTCCGGGTCAACGGCGCTTCGGTGGCGGCCCCGGACGGACCGTCCTGGGCGCGGGTGGAGCGCACCTGGCGCGACGGCGACGTCGTCCGCCTGCAGCTGCCCCAGCAGGCCCAGTTGCGCCACTGGCCCGGCCGGCACGGTGCGGTCAGCGTCGAACGAGGCCCGCTCGCCTACTCGTTGAAGATCGGCGAACGCTACGACCGCTACGCGGGAGACGAAGAGTTCCCCGCGTACGAGGTCCACGCCACCACCGCGTGGAACTACGGCCTCCTCCCGGAGACCCCGCTGAACCCCGCCCGGACCAGTGCTGTCGTAACGGACCAGCCGTTCACTCCGGACACCTCACCTCTGCGCATCTCGGCACAGGCCCGGAAGATCCAGGAATGGGTCGCGGACGACGAACATGTCGTCGCGCCGCTCCAGGACGGCCCCGCCCGCAGCGACGCCCCGGTGGAGACGGTCACCCTCATCCCCATGGGTGCGGCGCGGCTTCGCATCACGTCCTTCCCCACGGCGGCACCCGATGGACGGCCCTGGACGCCGGAACCAGCGTTCCGAAGAATCGCGAACAAGAACAGCGGCAAGGTCCTCGCCGTCGACGGAATGTCCACCGAGAACAGCGCACGCGTGGTGCAGTTCGACAACACGGGGACGGGCGACCACGCCTGGCAGCTCGTCGACAAGGGCGACGGCTGGTATCTGATCCGCAACGGCCAGAGCGGCAAGGTGCTCGGCGTCGACCGCATGTCCATGGACGACAGCGCGATCGTCGTGCAGTTCGAGGACAACGGAACGGCCGACCACCTCTGGACACTGCTGGACAGCGGCGACGGCTGGTATCGCATCCGCAACAAGAACAGCGGCAAGGTCCTCGGGGTGGACCGCATGTCCACCGGCAACAGCGCGCAGGTTGTGCAGTTCGACGACAACGGCACGGCCGACCACTTGTGGCGCTTCCTGTAAAGGCCTCAACCGGTCGGTTCGGTGGACACATGATGGACGAGGAGCACTATGACCGGGCCGCTCTGAGCGACGACATCCGGTTCGACTGCTGGCTGGAGCCGTAGCGGGCGACGAGCGGGGCGAGCAGCGGGTCCCGGGCGACCAGGGAGGTCGGTCAGGTCACGCACACGTTCCCGGCGGTCGAGACGCTCGCCCAGCTCGCGCCGCACGAGCAACCGAAGCGTGCCGACCGGGCCTTGCCGAGGCGCCCGCATCGTGGCGGCGCTCTCCTCCAGCCTCCGCCGACGAGCAACTGGACGCGCTGGAGCCGGAAGTGAGGTCGCCGTCGGGCTCCGAGGTCGCATCCGGCGCGGGAACTCGTCGAGCCTCACCGGCGGGCCGGTACCGGCAACCCGGCATTACGGGTCACAACGTACGTCTTCATCATCAAGGCACCGCAGGCGGTGGTCGATCTCTGGATCCCGCTTCAAATCTTGAGCACAAATTGCACACACACCTCTCTTCAGACGGGCCCCGATGGTCTAGATTGACCGTGCTTCTTCACATGCTGGGACACGAGGCGACAAATCATGATCTATTGGTCAGACGTTGCGGGCAGCCGGTAGCTGTGTCTCCGCCGTCCGACGTGGGGGTGAGTAGTTCTTTGAGCCGCAGAGGGGGCTTTGGGTGCGGGGAGCATCCGAGGTTTCGAACGGTTCCCGCGCAGCTCGAGAGTCTGGCGGGACCTGCCTGTCGCCGCCAGGGTGGGCTGTTCAAGTAGCGCCGAAATAGCTGTAAATGTCATGCGCGGGGGGCGAGGGGCTTCCTGGGTGAGTAGCAGCGCGGCGTCGGGGCGGGGGCCTCTTGAGGGGGAGGAACAGTGTCGGGCGAGCACGTCGTACCACTGGGGACCGGGGGGGTTCTGTGCGGCAGGGGGGATTAGTCGGCCCGCTTCCGTCGGCGCGCGGGGGTTTGGCGAACGGGGCAATCAGCCGGCCGGTGAACGACTGGGAGCAGCGGTACCGCCGTACCGTTATCACCAGCGATACCGTGGTCACCGCCTTGGTGGTGGCGGCGATCGGCAACTTCTTCGGGGCCCGGGACGCGGCCAACTGGCATGAGAAGTGGGGGATTCTCGCATTCGGCACCGAGCTGCTGGTGCTGGGAGCACTCGCGGTGAGCCGGTCGTGGGCGCCGGCCGTACTCGGCCAGGGCGCCGAGGAATTACGCCGGCTCGGACGCTCACTGTTCACGGCGACCGTCGTACTGGCGCTCGGCGGGATCGCCCTCACCTCACGCAACATCAAGCTCTGGATCTTCGTCGCGGTCCCCGCGATCGCGCTCACCACCATGACCGAGCGGTATCTGCTCCGTCTCTGGCTGCACAAACAGCGCAAGGAAGGACAGTGCCTGAGACCGGTGCTCGCTGCCGGGAGCCTGGCCACCGTGCGCGACCTGATCACCCGAACCCGCAAGCTTCCGCACCTCGGGTGGCGGGTGGACGCGGTGTGCACGACGGACGGTCTCGGGTTCGACGGTGACCAATTGGACGGAGTGCCGGTCGTCGGGCAACTGGCGGACGTGGCCAACCATGTCAGGCGCGACGGCTACCGTGTCGTCGCTGTCACACCGGACCCGCACTGGTCACCGGACCGGCTGCAGCGGCTTGCCTGGAACCTCGAAGGCAGCGACGCCGAGATGGTCGTGGCCCCCGTGCTGATGGAGGTGGCCGGCCCGCGGCTGCACGTCGACGCGGTGCTCGGGATACCGCTGCTGCGAGTCAGCATGCCGACCTTCACCGGAGGTCGCCGGGCGATCAAAGGGGTCGTCGACCGGATGGGCGCGGCGGTCCTGCTGATGCTGTTCGCACCGCTGATGGTGTTCGTCGGGCTGCTCGTGCTGGTGGACAGCAGGGGTGGGGCGTTCTACCGCCAGCGCAGGGTCGGCAAGGACGGCCGCGAGTTCACCATTCTCAAGTTCCGCACCATGGCCGCCGGGGCTCACGGGGCGCGTGCCGAGCTGGCCGACCGCAACGAGGGCGCCGGCCTGCTGTTCAAGCTCCGCCGGGATCCGCGGGTGACCCGGGTGGGAGCAGTGCTGCGCCGGTACTCGATCGACGAGCTCCCGCAGCTCTTCAACGTACTCACCGGATCGATGTCGCTCGTCGGTCCGCGGCCTCCGTTACCGGAGGAGTCCGCCGCGTACGGTCCGGACATCCGGCGGCGGCTGCTCGTCAAGCCCGGACTCACCGGCCTGTGGCAGATAAGCGGTCGCAGCGACCTGCCGTGGGAGGAGGCCGTCCGCCTCGACCTGCGGTACGTGGAGGACTGGTCGCTCGCCCTCGACACAGTGATCCTGTGGAAGACGCTGCGTGCGGTGCTCCACGGGCAGGGGGCCTACTGATGCGCGGGGGACGTCGTCCGGTCGGCGCACGGACCGCAGGCCAAAAGGGCCTGCCTGGGGGGAGGAACGGGTCATGAGAGTCAGCGTCCTGGGGCTCGGCTACGTGGGCTGCGTGTCGGCCGCGTGCCTGGCCGGCCAAGGTCACGAGGTCATCGGAGTCGACGTGAACCAGGCGAAGGTCGACCTGGTCAACGACGGCAAGGCCCCGGTCGTCGAGGAGCGGATCGGCGAGCTCATAGCCGAGGTCGTACAGGCCGGAGCGTTACGCGCCACCGGCGACGTCCGCGAGGCGATCATGTGCAGTGAGGTTTCCCTGGTCTGTGTGGGCACACCGTCGGAGCCCAACGGCAGCCTGTGCACCACGTACTTGGAGCGGGTCACCGAGCAGATCGGTGCCGCGCTGGCCGAACGGGGCGGGCGGCACACCGTCGTGTTCCGCAGCACCATGCTCCCGGGCACCTGCATGAACCTGCTGGTGCCGATCCTGGAGAAGTACGTCGGCGGCACGGCCGGGGTGGACTTCGGGGTCGCGGTCAACCCGGAGTTCCTGCGCGAGGGCACGAGCGTGCGGGACTTCTTCGACCCGCCCAAGACCGTGATCGGCGAGATCGATCCGGCGAGCGGCGACGCGGTGGCGGCGCTGTACGACGGCTTGCCCGGCGAGGTGTTCCGGGTGCCGGTCCCGACGGCCGAGGCGATCAAGTACGCGGACAACGCGTTCCACGGCCTCAAGATCGGCTTCGCGAACGAGCTGGGCGCGGTGTGCCAGGCCCTCGGGGTGGACTCGCACCAGGTGATGGACGTGTTCCTGGCCGACCGCAAGCTGAACATCAGTCCCGCCTATCTGCGGCCCGGCTTCGCCTTCGGTGGTTCCTGCCTGCCCAAGGACCTGCGCAGCCTGGTCCACGCGGCGCGGCGGGCCGACGTCTCGGTGCCCATCCTCGCCCATGTGCTGCCCTCCAACTCCGACCATCTGCAGCGCGCGGTGGACCTGGTCGAGCGCACCGGCAAGCGCCGGGTGGGTCTGTTCGGGCTGTCCTTCAAGTCCGGCACCGACGACCTCCGCGAGAGCCCGCTCGTCGAGCTGGCGGAGAGGCTCTTCGGTAAGGGGTACGACCTGCGGATCTACGACGCCAACGTGAGCCTCTCCCGGCTGATCGGCGCGAACCGTGAGTACATCGAGACCCGGCTGCCGCACCTCGGGCAACTGCTCGCGGACTCCGTCGGCGAGGTGCTCGAGCACGCCGAGGTATGCCTGGTCGGGACCAGCGATCCGGCCGTACTGTCGGCGCTGCCCCATGGTGAAGGACCGGTGCTGATCGACCTCATCCACCTTCCCGACGCCGAGGCGCGCCGGGCCGAACCGGGGTACGTGGGCCTTGCTTGGTGACACATCGACTGAAGACATGACCGGCGGCGACCGGCCGGACCGGCGCGCGCTGATCCTGGTGGAGAACCTGTCGGTGCCGTTCGACCGGCGGGTGTGGCAGGAGTGCACGACCCTGCGCGACGCGGGCTGGGAGGTGCACGTCATCTGTCCCCGGGGGGAGAAGCGGGACACGGAGCCGGAGGCGGAGATCGACGGGGTGCGGATCCACCGCTACCCGTTGCGCGCGGCCACCGGAGGACCGGTCGGCTACCTGCGGGAGTACGGATCGGCGCTGTGGCATACGGTCCGGCTGGCCCGCAAGGTCGGCCCGGTCGACGTGGTCCACGCCTGCAACCCGCCCGACCTGCTGTTCCTGCCGGCACGGTGGCTGAAGCGGCGCGGCGCGCGGTTCGTCTTCGACCAGCACGACCTGGTACCCGAGCTGTACCTCTCCCGGTTCGACCGCGGCGAGGATCTGCTCTACCGCGCCGTGTGCGCGCTGGAACGGCTGACCTACCGGGCCGCGGACGTCGTGCTCGCCACGAACGAGAGCTACCGGGACGTCGCGCTGCGCCGGGGCGGTCGGCGGCCGTCCGACGTCTTCGTGGTGCGCAGCGCGCCGCAGACCGACCGGTTCCAACCGGTGCCGCCCGAGCCGGAGTTGAAGCGCGGCAAGCCTCATCTGCTGTGCTACCTCGGCGTCATGGGACCGCAGGACGGCGTCGACTACGCCTTGCGCGCCCTCGCCAAGCTGCGCGACGAGTTCGGGCGGACCGACTGGCACGCGGTGTTCGTCGGTTCCGGCGACGCCTTCGACGCGATGGTGGAGCTGTCCCGGCGGCTCGGGCTCTCCGAGCAGGTGCAGTTCACCGGGCGCGTTCCGGACGCCGACCTGGTGCGCTACCTGTCCACCGCGGACGTGTGCCTTTCCCCCGACCCGCTCAATCCGCTCAACGACGTGTCGACCATGAACAAGGTCCTGGAGTACATGGCGATGGGCCGGCCCATCGTCTCGTTCGACCTCCGGGAGGCGCGCGTCTCCGCCGGTGAAGCCGCCCTCTACGCGCCCGCCAACGACGAGGCCGAATTCGCCAAGCTCGTCGCGCTGCTCCTCGACGATCCGGAGAAGCGGGCCCGGATGGGCAAGATCGGCCAGGAGCGGATCAGCGGAGAGCTTTCCTGGCGGAACTCGCAAGCGTCGCTGCTCGCCGCCTACGCCGCCGCGTGCGGTGACGACGTCCCGGTGTCGGCGGGCGACCCGGTCCGCACCGGGAAGAGCACAAGGAAGAGCACAGGGAAGAGGCAGCGCCGTTGAGCGATGACACGATCCGCCTGGTCACGATCGGGCGGATTCTCCGTCGACGATGGCGGCTTCTCGCCGTCCTCGCCCTGGTGGGCGCGCTCGCCGGCTACGGCACCTCGGTGCTGTTCCCGCCGCGGTACACGGCGTCGGCATCGGTACTGCTGCCGGGACAGTGGGAAGAGCGCGAGCTGCTGACCCAGGTGGATGTCGCGACCAGTTCGACGGTGGTCGACCGCGCGGCCGCCGCTCTCGACTGGAGCGGAGTCAGCGGCACCGAGCTGCGGGACCGAGTGAGCGCCAAGGCCGCCGACGGGAACATCATCAAGATCTCGGGAAGCGCCGACACCCCGGAGCGCGCGCAGCAGCTCTCCGACCGGATGGCCCAGCAGTTCGTCAAATTCGCCGCGCGGATCGCAGGCGGCAGCACCGACCCCGACGCGGCCACCGGGACCGAGGCGCTGCGGCAGAAGGTCGTGGAGACCAACCGCCGCATCACCGACCTGGCCAGTGCGGCCGATCCGGGGCAGACCGTGGAGGGCGTGCAGGCCCGCACCGAGCTCGAGAAGCTGCGCACCTCGCTGGAGGAGGCCATGACGAAGCTCGACCAGGCCGACCCGGCGAACGACAAGGCCGGCATGGTCGTCATGGGACCGGCTGCCCGGCCGACCGGTGAGGCGCCGCCGACGAGGACGCAGCTCATCGTCGCCGGGGCGCTGCTGTTCTTCCTGCTCGCGGTCATCGGCCATCTCGTCGCCGTACGGGTGAATCGCCGACTGCGCACCGAACCGCAGATCGCCGCGGCGCTGGGCTCGGCGCTCCTCGGCACCGTCGACGTGCCCGGTGAACAGAGCGCGTACCGGCCAGAAGGCCGTGGCCCGCGAGCCCGGATCCGCCGACTGCTCGGCGTCGACACCCGGTGGGACCTACCGGTCCCGCAGAGGTCCGGCGACGAGGCCGGCACGCGGATCCGCTACCGGCGGGTGTGCGCTCGCCTCCGGGACCAGCTGCCGGCCCCCCGGCGGCTGCTGGTTGTCGTACCGGACGGCGACGAGGTTGCCCGCCGGGCCGCCGAGCAGCTCGTCGCCGAGGCCAAGGGCGATCCGCTGCTGCGCGTGGTGGAGGTCTCGGTGGACCGGCCGACGGTTCCGGACCGCGACACCGAGTCCGGTGCCCTGGTCGTGCTCAGCGCGGGCAGCTGGACCGCTGAGGAGCTCGCCGGCATCGCCGAGGCGTGTGCGGACGGCAGGCATGAGGTGGTCGGCATCGTCGTCGCCGACACGGTCCGGGCCCGTCCGACGCGATCTGCCGGCCAACCTCCGGACAACGCCACCGTGGCGTTCGCGGTTCGCGGTCACGCGACGGGAGGTTCAGTGTGACGACAAGCACGAGTTCGGAGTCGTCTGTAGTCACTCCACTCTTCGACCTGCAGGCACTGGTGGTGGCGGTGCGCAGGCGCCGTCGCCTGTGGTGCTCCCTGGCGCTGCTGGGGCTGCTGGTCGGCGCGGCGGTGGCGATCCTGCGGCCGCCGCCGCCGGCCGCGGTGACCAAGGTGCTGGTCGCGCATCAGGAGGATCAGCCGAACGACCCCGGAACGCTGATCCGCACCGACGTCGCGCTGCTGCAAACCACGCGAATCGCCGGTAAGGCCCTGCAGTCCCTCGACTCCCCTGAAAAACCAGAGGACTTCATGCGGGACTACGGGGGTGTCGGCCTGACCAACAACCTGCTGCAGATCGATGTGACGGGTGACAGCGACGCGGAAGCGGTGGCCCGCGCCAAGGCACTGGCCGACGCGTTCGTCGCGGACCATGTGAGGCGGATACAGGAAGCCGCGAACGCCGAGTCCACGGGCCTGCTCGACCAGCGTGACCGCATGCGGGACGAACTCGTCAAGGTCAACAAGGCGATCGAGAACGGATCGCCGGAGAGTGGGCCGACGGCGTCGGCGGACCTGGAGTCGCTCTTCGCCCGCCGGGCCGAGCTCACCTCGCGGATCACTGATTTCACCCAGCGCGCCGCGGAGGCACGCATCGGCACCCCCCAGCTCATCGCCGGCACACAGATCGTGGACGCCCCGCGCGCGGTGCAGCACTCCCTGCCCGGAGCCGCTGCCACCAACGCCGCGATCGGGCTCGTCCTCGGGCTCGTCCTCGGGCTCGTGATCGCCGCGGTCGGCACGGTGGTGGCGGACCGCCCCGTGCTGCGCCGGGACATCGCGGCGAACCTGGGGGCCTCGGTCATCGCGGAGCTGCCCCGCCGGTCGGGCAGGCTGTGGCAGCGCCGACGGACCCGGGTGGCCCGCGAACGGCTCACCGCGACCCTGGCCCGCACCGTGCGCGGCTCCGCGGAACCGGTGTCGCTGCTGGAACTGGGCTGTGCGCGCAGCACGAGCGTGATCGCCCTGGACCTCGCCGAGGCACTGGCGGCGGAGGGGCCCGTGGTCATCATCGACGGTCTGCCCGGCCCGCAGCTCGCACGCCGCCGCCCGAAGCCAGGAGACCCGACCGTGGTCAGCGGCGAGCATGCCGCGGCCGTGTCGCATCAGGAGCGCCGAGTCGGTGTCGGCTCCGTGGCGCCCGGCACGGCGTGGACGGCCCTCGAAGACCTCGGTACCCAGACCGTGCTCGTCGTGCGTGCCGGGCACGGCAGCGCCGCATGGCTGCACACCGTGGCGCGGCAGCTCGCGGACCTGCTCATTCCGGTGATCGGTGTGGTGCTGATCGACCCCGACCCGCGGGACCGGACCGACGGCACCCTCTGGGACGGGCTGCACACCGCGCTGCGCGGCCACAACGAGCGGCTGGCCCGGGAGAACGTGACGGGCCGGCCGCGGACGGAGCGGCCGTCATGGGCACGAGTCCCGGACATCGACCAGGAGGCGCGCTAAGACATGTGCGGCATCGCAGGCACGTACCACTGGCCGGACGGGAAGGTCGTGACCGACCGGCTCACCGATACCCTCGCCCACCGCGGTCCGGACGGGGCGGGCCGGTACGGCCACCCCGTCGGTGACGGCGAGGTGCACCTCGGGCACCGCCGCCTTGCCATCATCGACCTGTCCGAGACCGGCGCTCAGCCGATGGTCTCGGACGGCCTCGCCCTCACGTACAACGGCGAGCTGTACAACGCGCCCGAACTCCGTGCCGAGTTGGCCGCCGCCGGGGTGCGCTTCCGCGGTACCTCCGATTCCGAGGTGCTCCTTGAGGCCTGGCGGCGCTGGGGCACGGACTGCCTGCCCCGGCTGCGCGGCATGTTCGCGTTCGGGATCTTCGACGAGCGAACCGGTGAACTGGTGCTCGCCCGCGACCAGCTCGGCATCAAGCCGCTGTTCCTGCTCCGGCGCGGCGAGGGCCTGGTGTTCGCCTCCGAGCTCAAGGCGCTCGCCGCCGCCACCGGTGGTTCGCTGGAGGTGGACCACGCGGCGCTGGTGGCCTCACTGCTGTACTACTGGGTTCCGGACTCACGGTGCGCGTTCCGCGAAGCGGAGAAGCTGCCGCCGGGGAGCTGGCTCCGGTGCCGGCCCGACGGCCGGGTGGAGCGCGGCCGGTACTGGAACCTGAGGGACGTCGCCGCCGAGGGCCAGGAGCGGGCCCGGGCCGGCGAGCAGCCGGACCTGGCCGCCATCGTCGAGGAGTCGACCCGGCGGCACCTGCTCTCCGACGTACCCGTGGCGACCTTCCTCTCCGGCGGTCTCGACTCCAGCTACCTGACCGCGCTCGCGGCGCGCAGGCAACCCGGGATCTCCGCCTACACGATCGGGTTCCGCGCCGAGGACGCCAAGTTCGAGGCGATGCCGGACGACCTGCACTTCGCCCGGCGGGTGGCCGAGCGGTTCGGCGTCGACCTGCACGAGATCGAGATCGCTCCGAATGTGCTCGACCTGCTGCCGCAGATGACGTACCACCTGGACGAGCCGATAGGCGATCCCGCCGCGATCAACACCTTTCTGATCTGCTCGGCAGCCCGAGAGGCCGGGGTCAAGGTGATGCTCTCGGGGATGGGTGCCGACGAGCTGTTCGCCGGCTACCGCAAGCACCTGGCCAACCTGCTCGCGCTGCGCTACCAGCGCGTCCCGCGGCCCCTGCGGCGCGGCCTGTCCAGGGCCGTCGACCGGCTGCCGGTCGCCACGGCCCGCCGGGGGTACCGGTCGGTGCGCTTCGCGAAGCGGTTCCTCTCCTTCGCCGACCTGCCGGAGGAGACCGCGTTCCGGCGCAGCTACACCATGTACGACCAGGACGAGCTGCTCGCCCTGGTCGATCCGGACTTGGCCGGGACGGTCGAGGACGTGCTGACCGAGCACGCGGACGTCTACCAGGACAACGACCTCGACGACTTCGTCAACCGCATGTGCCTGGGCGACGCCCGGATGTTCCTGCCGGGCCTGAACCTCGCCTACACGGACCGGTCGAGCATGGCCGCCTCGACCGAGGTGCGGGTGCCGTACGTGGACGTCGAGGTGGTCAAGGCGGCGTTCGCCGTGCCCGGCGATCGCAAGATCGTCGGACGGCAGGGCAAGGCCGTCCTCAAGGAGGCGGCCACCTCGATCCTGCCCCGGGAGATCGTCTACCGGCCCAAGGGCCTGTTCAGCGCCCCGCTGCGCGCCTGGATGAGCCGGGATCTGGCACCGCTGGTGCGCGAGGTGGTCAACGACGGCGTGCTCGTGAATTCCGGGCTCCTGCGCCGCGACGCGCTGGCGCGCATGGTCGCCGAGGACGCCGCCGGGCAGCGGGACTTCTCCAAGCATCTGTGGCATGTGCTGACCCTCGAGTACTGGTACCGGGACGCGACCTCCGGGTCCGGCCGGAGCACTCGCTCGGCGGCGTAGCGGACGGCGTAGACAACGGCGCAGAAAACGGCTTAGGAACAAGGGGACTTGGGTGAAGCAGGTTGTTCAGAACTACAAGAGCGGCGAGCTGGCGGTGCTCGACGTGCCGATGCCGGGGTGCAAGCCGGGCGGTGTACTGGTCCGCACCGCCTACTCGCTGATATCCACCGGGACCGAGCTCATGAAGGTGTCCGAGGCGGGCATGTCGATGCTGGGCAAGGCCCGCTCCCGTCCGGACCAGGTGGCCAAGGTCATGCAGAGCGTGGCCACCAACGGGGTGCCCGCCACGTACCGCAAGGTGATGGGCAAGCTGGACTCCTACACGCCGCTGGGCTACTCGCTGTGCGGGGTGGTCGAGCAGGTCGGCGCCGGGATCGACGACGTGAAGGTCGGCGACCTCGTGGCCTGCGCCGGCAACGAGCACGCGCTGCACGCCGAGCTGAACTGGGTGCCGAAGAACCTCTACACCCCGGTGCCGGACGGCCTCGCGCCGCGGCACGCCGCCTTCGGCACCGTCGGATCGATCGCGATGCAGGGCGTGCGCCAGGGCGAGCCGCAGCTCGGGGAGGTGGCGCTGGTCATCGGCCTCGGGCTGATCGGGCAGCTCGTGGTGCAGCTCCTCACCGCCGCGGGGGTCCGCGTCGTCGGGGTCGACCCCGACCCGTCGCGCTGCGAGCTCGCCGAGCGCCTGGGCGCCGCGGCCTGCGGCGATCCCGCGTCCGCGGCCGTGGAGGCGGCCGTCGCCGAACTCACCGGCGGTCACGGCGTGGACCAGGTGTACCTGGCCGCCGGTGGCGGCAGCAACCAGCCCGTCGAGCTGGCCGCCCGGCTCTGCCGGGACCGCGGCCGGGTCGTCGACATCGGCAAGTGCCGCCTGGACCTGCCCTGGAACGCGTATTACGAGAAGGAGCTCGACGTCCGGTTCTCGCGCTCGTACGGCCCCGGGCGCTACGACCCGGAGTACGAGCTCGAAGGGCGGGACTACCCGATCGGCTATGTGCGCTGGACCGAGCGCCGCAACCTGGCGTGCTTCCTCGATCTCCTGGCGCGCGGCAGCGTCGACGTGGAGCCCTTGGTCTCCCACGTCGCCGACTTCGATGACGCCGTAGAGACGTACCGGCGTCTGAAGGACGGTGAGCTGAAGGCCGTGGCCGTGCTGTTCCGGTATCCCGAGCAGAAGGAGGAAGCGGGGGAGGCGGAGGCCCCGGCGGTGGCGGTCCCCGCGGTGCGACGCGGCGGCGGAGCGTCCACCCCGGCCCGGGCCGCCAAGGCGCCGGTCCGGCTGGCGTTCGTCGGCGCGGGAAACTACGCGACGTCGATGCTGCTGCCGCACCTGGCGCAGCGCGACGGCGTCGAGTTGTCCACGGTCGTCACCACGACGGCGCTGTCCGCGGCCAACGCGCAGCGAAAGTTCGGCTTCGCCGAGGCGACCACCGATCTCGACGCCGTGCTCGGCGACAAGTCCATCGACGCGGTGTTCGTCGTCACCCGGCACAGCTCGCATGCCGAACTGACCCGCAAGGCCCTGCTCGCCGGCAAGACCGTGTTCGTCGAGAAGCCTTTGGCGCTCACCGAGGACGAGCTGGCCGGTGTGCTCGCGGCGGTCGAGGAGTCCGGCAACGACCGGATTCAGGTGGGCTTCAATCGCCGGTTCGCGCCGCTGCTTCAGGAGGCCAAGAACCGGTTCGGCGCCCGGACCGGTCCGGCGAGCCTGCGCTATCTGGTCAACGCGGGCCGGCTGACCCACGGGAGCTGGTACCTCCAACAGGGCACCGAGGGCTCGCGGTTCGCGGGCGAGGGCGGACACTTCATCGACACGGCGAGCTGGCTGCTCGACGCCGACCCGGTCTCGGTGTACGCGGTCGCCGCGTCCGGCAACGAGGATCTTCAGGTCGTCCTGCGCTACCCGGACGGGTCCACCGCCACCATCAGCTACGTCACCACCGGCGCGGCCGGCTTCCCCAAGGAGACGCTGGACCTGGTCGCGGACGGCAAGGTGCTGCGGCTCGACGACTTCGTGCGGGCCTCGCTGTATTCGGACGGCAGGGGCGGCCGCAAGCGGTGGGTCAGTTCGCGGCTTCCCAAGGCCCGGGACAAGGGCCAGTCCGCCGAACTGGCCGCGTTCGTCAAGGCCGTTCGGACCGGCGGTCCGATGCCGGTGCCGCTGGAGTCGCTGGTCGCCACCACGGCGGCCACCCTCGCCGTGCAGGCCGGCCTGGCCGGCGGCGCGCCGGTGACGCTGGCGAGGGCACGATGACCATGAGCGCGGGCTGGTACCTGCGGCGGCTGTCCCGGATGGGCCCGCGGGAGGTCGGCGGCCGGGTGGGCGACGCGGTGCGCAGGCGGCGCTGGCGGTCGGCGCGGCCGGACTGCCCGAGCGTGACCGGCGCCCGGTTCACCGCCGTGCTGCCCGCCGGGACGATCGCCGCGATACCTCCGGACGCCGCGAAACGTCTCATCGCCGAGGCGGACCGGCTGATGTACGGGCACGCCGAGTATTTCGGGGTGGTCCGCGACGACCTGGACGACCCGGACTGGTGGTGCGACCCGAAGACCGGGCGCCGGGCTCCGTGGGGCTACGCCTTCGACGTGCCGTACCGGAACGAGGACGCGGTCGGGGACATCAAGCAGATCTGGGAACCGTCCCGGCATCAGTACCTCACCGTGCTCGCCGCCGCCTACGCGATCACCGGGGAGGAGCGGTACGCCGAGCGAGTGGCCGAGCACCTGCGGTCGTGGTGGGCGGCCAACCCACCGCTGCGCGGCGTGCACTGGATCAGCGGCATCGAGCTGGGCATCCGGCTGCTGTCCTGGGTGTGGATCCGACGGCTGCTCGACGGCTGGCCGGGCGCGGCCGATCTGTTCGAGGACAACCCGGTGGCGCTGAACCAGATCTGGCACCACCAGCGCTGGCTGGCCGCCTTCCCCAGCCGGGGGTCCTCGGCGAACAACCACGTCATCGCCGAGGCCGCCGGGCAGTTCGCCGCGGCCTGCGCGTTCGGATGGTTCCCCTCCTCGGCGCGCTGGCGAGCCGGCGCGCTGCGCTCGCTGGAGCGGCAGCTGCGCGCCAACACCTTCGACTCCGGCCTCAACCGCGAGCTGGCCACCGAATACCACGGACTTGTGCTGGAGCTCGGCCTGGCCGCGGTGGCCGAGGCGGATGCCGCCGACGTACCGGTCCCCGCGTCGATCCGGCTGGTACTGCTGCGGATGACCGACGCGCTCGCGGCCGTCGTGGACAGCCGGTTACGGCCGCCGCGCCAGGGGGACGCGGACGACGGGCACGGTCTGGTCGTGGACGGCGCGGGCACCGACCGCTGGGCCTCGCTGCTCGCCACCGGGGACGCCGTGTTCGGTCGGCTCGCCTGGTGGCCGACGGTGACCGGCACCGATGTGCGCACCCCGCTCCTTGCCGCGCTCATCCGGCCGTACTCGAACAACGAAACCGCGCCGGCCGTGACCCGCCCGGCAAGCCGGCCGGCTCATTTCGCCGACGCGGGCATGACCATCCTGCGCGGTCCTGGGGAGATCTGGGCCCGCTGCGACGGTGGTCCGCACGGCTTCCTCTCCATCGCCGCGCACGGCCACGCGGACGCGCTGTCCGTCGAGGTCCGGCACGACGGGGTCGACGTGCTCGCCGACCCGGGAACGTACTGCTACCACGGGCAACCCGAGTGGCGGCAGTACTTCCGGTCGACCCTCGGCCACAACACCCTGCAACTGGACGGCAGTGACCAGTCCGTCTCCGGCGGCCCGTTCCTGTGGACCCGGCATGCCCGCAGCCGCGTCCTGGCCGCGGACACATCCGGCGAGGGGGTCGCCCGCTGGTGTGCCGAGCACGACGGCTACCAGGGCTCCGTGCACCGCCGCCGGGTGGAACTGACGGCCGCGAGCCATGAGTTGCGGGTGGTCGACGAGGTACGCGGCGATCGCCGGGCCGCGCGGCTGGCGTTCCACCTCGGCCCGGCGATCACCGCTGACCTGGCGGGCAACCGGGCCGTGCTCACCTGGACCCGGGACGGCGAGGACCGCTCCGCGGAGCTCGACCTGCCCGGACAGCTGTCCTGGCGGGCGCATCGTGGCGAGAGTGACCCGCCGCTGGGCTGGTACTCCGCCGGATTCGGGCGCAAGGAACCCGCCACCACGCTGGTCGGCACCGGATTCGTCGACGGCGCGGAGGACTTCACCACCGTGCTCAGGTTCCGCGGCTAGTGGGGGCACGCGTGGAGATCAAGAGGCCGCACCGGGCGTGGGTGGTGGCACCGCTGGCGCTCGCCCTGCTGGCGGCGGCCGGATGCGAGAGCACGCCGGGCACCGGGGCGGAGCCGAAGGCCGCGCCGTCCACGCCCGCGGCCCCATCCGTGGCCCGGGTGTGCGCCAAGCCCGTGGCCGGGCCGGCGAAGGCGCCGGCGGGCGCGGTGACCATCGACCCCGCGAAGGTCGGCGACCTGGCAGCGAAGACCAAGAGCAGCCCCCCGAACACCACGTTCTGGCTCCGACCGGGCAAGCACAGGCTCGACCCGGACCGCTACGCCCAGGTCATCCCCAAGGAGGGGGACCGCTACCTCGGTGCGCCGGGCGCGGTGTTCGACGGCCGGAAGAAGAACCAGTACGCGTTCGGCGGCAGCGCCCGCAACGTCACCATCCGCCACCTGACCGTGCAACGTTTCGTGGCGCCGCCCGACGAGGGCGTGGTCAACCATGACTCGGCCGACGGGTGGGTGATCGAGCACGCGACGATCCAGGACAACTCCGGCGCCGGGCTGATGGCCGGTGCCCGCCAGCAGGTCCGCTCCAGCTGCCTGCGCGACAACGGCCAGTAC
Organism: Streptomyces sp. NPDC060027; assembly: GCF_042737005.1. Taxonomy (NCBI): domain Bacteria; kingdom Bacillati; phylum Actinomycetota; class Actinomycetes; order Kitasatosporales; family Streptomycetaceae; genus Streptomyces; species Streptomyces sp. NPDC060027. The sequence goes on along the minus strand of NZ_JBHWVI010000034.1, from coordinate 9,541 downwards.
GGCATGAACGCGTACAAGGCCAACGGCCGTATCAAGGGCCTGGTGGTCGAGGGCAACGAGATCGTGGGCAACAACACCGGCGACTGGGAGCGGCGGCGCAAGGGCTGCGGCTGCACGGGAGGCATCAAGTTCTGGGCCGTCAACGGCGCCGACGTACGCGGCAACTGGGTGCACGAGAACCACGGAACCGGGTTGTGGGCGGACACCAACAACAACGACTTCCGCATCGAGAACAACGTGCTCGAGGCCAACGACGGTGCCGCGCTGATCTATGAGACCAGCTACAACGCGGTCATCCGGGACAACACCTTCCGGCGGAACAACTGGGTCGAGGGCCGCAGGGAGGCCGACCGCGGCGACAACTTCCCGTACGCGACCATCTACCTGTCCGAGTCCGGCGGCGAACCACGGATCCGAGCCCGCACCGACAAGATCGAGATCTACCGGAACGTGCTGGAGGACAACTGGTCCGGGATCACCCTGTGGGAGAACGCCGACCGGTTCTGCAACAGCCCGGCCAACACCTCGTCCGGTGACTGCACCTTGCTGGTGCGGGACACCGACCGCTGCGCGAAGCCGGCGATCGCCACCGCACCGCTCTACGCGGACTGCCGGTGGAAGACCCAGCGGGTGGACATCCACCACAACCGCTTCCTGCTGGACAAGTCCGTGGTCAAGTGCACGGTGAAGTGCGACCGCATGGCGGTGCTGGCCAACTACGGCACCTATCCGGACTGGTCGCCGTACCAGGGCGAGCGGGTGGCTGAGGCGATCACCCGCAAGCAGCACAACCGCTGGCACGACAACGTCTACCTCGGACCATGGAAATTCGTCGCCCACGACCCGAGCCGGGTGCTCGACTTCGGGCAGTGGCAGGTCACGCCCTACGAGCAGGACACGGACAGCACCCTCGACCCACGGGCCGGTGGTTGAGATGGGCGGGGACCTGCGGAGCGATGGGCTGCCGGGCGGACCGGCTACGGCGGGCACACGGCCCGGCGCCGAACCGCGCCCTGTCGGCACACCGAAGACCGTCGGGATCGTCTGGGGGTTGCTGGTCCTCAACACGCTCGGCTCCGCCGGGGCGAAGACCATCATTCCGCTGCCCCGCTCCGTCATCCAGATGGTCACCATGGGCGCGCTGGTCGCCGCGTTCGCGCTGGCGCTCGCGGTCAATCTCCGGCTGCGCATCCGAGCCAGCGCCTTCGTGCTCCTGCTCACCCTGCTGCTGGTGCCGAGCCTGATCTCGAGCGTGAACCTGGACTCCGGGTTCGGCGCGCTGTTCCGCTGCTCCCGGCTGGCGCTCTTCATCGGCACCTTGTGGCTGCTCAGCCGCTGGTGGGACGGCAGCCTGACATTCGTCCGGCACCACATCCGGACGTACTTCGCGGTGCTCGGGTCGGTGGCCGTCGGCCTGATCGTCTCACCGGGCGCGGCCCTGCCCGAGCTCTACGGCGGACGGCTCGTCGGCGCGTTGTGGCCGCTCACCCCGCCGCAGATCGGACAGTACGCCGCGGTGATCATCGGGCTCACCGTGCTGCTCGTCCTCGGGCGCCGGACCGACGGGGTCAGCGCGGCGGTCGTCATCGTGCCGTCACTCGTCCTGCTCGCGCTGACCCATACCCGGACGGCCACGCTCGGTCTGCTCATCGGCCTGGCGCTGGCGATCTGCTCACTCATCCTGACCAGTGCCGCCGCCCGCCGGTTCTTCACCTGGACGGTGCTGTGCGCCACGGTGGCCGTGGTGGGGTTCAGCTCCGCGCTGCAGGCGTGGTTCCTGCGCGGGCAGAGCCAGGAGAATTTCTCCAACCTCACCGGCCGGGCCAAGGTCTGGGACGCCCTGCTGGCAGCGCCCCGGACGACCTCGGAGCAGTTGTTCGGCATGGGCCTGGGCGACAAGTCGTTCGGCGGGCTGCCGATCGACAACAGCTGGCTGGCCGTCTACCAGGAGCAGGGTCTGACCGGCGTCACCCTGGTGGCGGCGATCATCATCGTCCTCGCCGGCGTCGCGTTGCTGCGGCCACCGTCGCTGCAGAGAGCCTGCGCGATCTTCCTGATCAGCTACTGCGCTATCGCGTCCTACACCGAGGCCGGCCTGGGCGACGCCTCGCCCTATCTGCTGCATCTGGCCCTGGCCGCCTCACTGCTGGCGGCACCTGCCACGGCCACTGCGCTCCCGACGCCCGCAGTCCCTCGACGACGCATCCCACGATGAGCCCGGAGACCGGAGGTGAGCTGACCATGCACGTCCTCGTGGTGCACAACCACTACGCCTCGGCACAGCCGAGCGGGGAGAACAAGGTCGTCGACCAGGAGGTGGAGCTGCTGCGCGCGGCCGGCCACCGGGTCGAGGTGTTCGAGCGGCGCAGCGACGACATCGCCGCCCGGTCCCTCCCTGCCAAGGCCGCGGTGCCGCTCCTCGTGCCGTGGAACCCGGCGGTCCGCGCGGAACTCACCGCCCGGCTGCGCACCGAGCGGCCGGACGTGGTCCACGTCCACAACGTCTTCCCGCTCCTGTCGCCCGCGGTCCTCGCCGCCTGCGCCGACGCCGGCGTGCCCGCCGTCGCCACCCTGCACAACTACACCCAGGTCTGCCCTCCCGGCACGCTGCAGCGGAACGGCCGGCCGTGCACCGAGTGCGTCGGGACGGCGCCGCTGCCCGCCGTCCGCCACGGCTGCTACCGGAACTCCCGCCTTGCGACGGTGCCGCTCGCGGTCAGCCTGTCGGTCAATCGGCGGCGCTGGTGGTCCGGTGTGGAGCGATTCTTCTGCATCTCCGCGGCGCAGCGCGACGTCCTGGTGCGGGCCGGCATGCCGGCCGAACGGCTGGCGGTGAAGCACAACTTCGTGCCCGACCCGGGCGCCCGCCGAGAGGGCGCCGGCGAGCATCTGCTCTATCTCGGCCGGCTGGCGGAGGCCAAGGGCGTGCGGGTGCTCATGGCCGCGTGGGACGAGATCGCGGCGGACGGCGGTGTGGGCGTACCGCTCGTGGTCGCCGGCTCGGGGCCGCTGGAGCGAGAGGTGACCGCCTGGGCGGCGGGTCGGGACGACGTGCGCTACGTCGGCCTGTACGACCCGGCCCAGTGTCGGGAGGCCCTCGCGCGGTCGGTCGCCGTGGTGGCCCCCTCGACGTGGCTGGAGGCGTTCGGCCTGGTGGTCGTGGAGGCGATGGCGGCGGGCGTCCCGGCTGTCGCCGCCGGTCATGGCGCCTTCGTCGAACTCGTCGAGGACGGGGTGACCGGGCTGCTGCACCGGCCGGGCGAGTCCGCCTCGCTCGCGTCGTGCATACGCCGGATCGCGGCCGACCCGGCCCGCAACCAGGAGATGGGCCAGGCGGCCAGGCGCAGTTACGAGCAGGGGTTCACCCCGGCCGTCGGCCTTGAGCGCCTGGTGGAGGGGTACCGCACCGCGATCGCGGGTCGGTCAGCACTGGCTCGCGGTGGGGACACCCGCGCGAGCAGGGATGGGGGCAGTAGATGACACGATGCCGACTCTGCGGCTCGGCGACGCTGGCGAGCGTCGTCGATCTGGGGGCGACCCCGCCGTGCGAGAGCTTTCTCGCCGCGGACCAACTGGACACGCCGGAACCGGCGTACCCGCTGCACCTGCGGGTCTGCACCGACTGCTGGCTCGCGCAGATCCCTCCGCTGATCACGCCGGAGGAGACGTTCAAGGAGTACGCGTACTTCTCCTCCTACTCGACCTCCTGGGTGGAGCACGCGCGGACGTTCGTCCACGGCGCCGTACAGCGGCTGGATCTCGGCACCGACGCCTTCGTGGTCGAGGTGGCGAGCAACGACGGGTACCTGCTGAGGCATGTGGTGGACCGCGGGATCCGCTGCCTCGGCATCGAGCCGTCGGTGAACGTCGGCGCCGCGGCGCGGGACGCGGGCGTGCCCACGCTCACGGAGTTCCTGGACCCGGCCACCGGCTCGGCCGTCCGCGAAGAGCACGGCCCGGCGGACCTGGTCGTGGCCAACAACGTGTACGCGCACATCCCCGACGTGGTCGGGTTCACCCAGGGGCTGCGCGCCCTGGTCGCCGACGACGGCTGGGTCTCCATCGAGGTGCAGCACCTGCTGACCCTGATCGAGGAGAACCAGTACGACACGATCTACCACGAGCACTTCCAGTACTACACGGTCGCGTCCGCGATCCGTGCGCTGGCGAGCGGCGGACTCACGCTCGTGGACGTCGAACTGCTGCCCACGCACGGCGGCTCCATCCGGCTGTGGGCCCGGCCGGCCGAGGTGGCCGGCGAGCCGTCGGCGCGGGTGGCCGAGGTCCTTGACCGGGAGAAGGCCGCCGGGCTGCAGGAGCTGTCCGGGTACACCGAGTTCTCCGCCCGGGTGGCCAAGGTGCGCCGGGACCTCCTGCGGTTCCTCATCGATGCGGCCGAGCGCGGCGAGACGGTCGTCGGCTACGGCGCCCCCGGCAAGGGCAACACGCTGCTCAACCACTGCGGCATCCGGCCCGACCTGCTCCCGTACACGGTGGACCGCAACCCCTACAAGCACGGCAGGTTCACCCCGGGCACCCGCATCCCGATCCTGCCGCCCGATCAGATAGCCGCCGACAGACCGGACTACGTCCTCGTCCTCCCGTGGAACCTGCGGGCCGAGCTGGTCGAGCAGTTGTCCTTCGTGCACGAGTGGGGCGGCCGACTGGTCTTTCCGATACCGGAACTGAGCATTGTCGAGGTCAAGTCATGAAGGTCGTACTGTTCTGCGGCGGCTATGGGCTGCGGATGCGCAACGGAACCTCCGACGACGTGCCCAAGCCGATGGCGATGGTCGGTCCGCGGCCGCTGATCTGGCACGTCATGCGCTACTACGCGTACTTCGGGCACACGGAGTTCATCCTGTGCCTCGGCTACGGGGCGCACCACATCAAGAACTTCTTCCTCAACTACGAGGAGACGACGTCCAACGACTTCGTGCTGCGGGGCGGGCGGACCGAACTGCTGTCCACCGACATCGCCGACTGGACGATCACGTTCGCGCAGACCGGCATCGAGTCGCCGATCGGGGAGCGGCTGCGCCGGGTGCGGCACCATCTGGACGGCGACGAGATGTTCCTCGCGAACTACGCCGACGTGCTCACCGACGCCCCGCTGCCGGAGATGATCGACCGGTTCTCCCGACGCGACGCCGGTGCGTCGATGATGGTCGTGCCGCCGCAGTCGTCGTTCCACTGCGTGGACCTGGGCGAGGACGGCCTGGTGGGGGGAATCACCGCGGTGAGCGACATGCCGCTGTGGGAGAACGGCGGCTACTTCGTGCTCCGCCAGGAGGTCTTCGACCACCTACCGGAGGGCGGGGACCTGGTCGCCGACGGATGTGCCCAACTGGCCAAGCGCGGACGGCTGGTGGCGCATCAGCACCGCGGCTTCTGGAAGCCGACCGACACCGTGAAGGAGCGGGCGGCGCTCGACGACGCGTACGCCCGGGGCGACCGCCCGTGGGCCGTGTGGGAACGGGACGGCGCGGAGGCGAGCGCGACCGGCAGCAGGGGCGCCGCCGGAGCGAGAGCGTGATCCGGCTCGGCGCCGGGCGCCTGGAACGGATCGCCGCGGTGGGCGCGCACTGCGACGACATCGCCATCGGCGCCGGCGGCACACTGCTGACGCTGTGCCTCGCGCGGCCGGGAATCCGCGTCGACGCGCTGGTGCTCTCCGGCGGTGGCAGCGAGCGGGAGCAGGAGGAGAAGGCCGCGCTCGCGGCCTTCTGCCCGGGCGCCGATCTGCGGCTGACCGTGCTCAAACTGCCGGACGGCCGGATCCCCGCACACTGGGACGAGGCCAAGGCCGCGGTCGAGGAACTGCGTCTGCAGACCGATCCGGATCTGGTCCTCGCGCCGCGTACCGAGGACGCGCACCAGGATCACCGCGGCCTGGCGCGGCTGCTGCCCACCGCATTCCGCGACCACCTCGTGCTCGGCTACGAGATCGTCAAGTGGGACGGCGATCTCGGCCGTCCGGCGGCGTACCAGCCACTGTCGCCGGAGATCGCGGAACAGAAAGTGCGGCTGCTGCAGGAGCACTACCCCTCGCAGCGGCACCGGCCCTGGTACGACCGGGAAGCCTTCCTCGGCCTCGCGCGGATCCGCGGCATCGAATGCCACGCGCGCTACGCCGAGGCGTTCGCCGTCACCAAACTAACTCTCGACCTGGGGGAATGAACCTTGCGCGTACTGCTGACCGGACACCAGGGCTATCTGGGCACCGTTATGGCCCCGGTCCTCGCGGCCGCCGGGCACGAGGTCGTCGGTCTTGACGCGGGCCTGTTCGCCGACTGCGTCCTCGGCCCGCAGCCCGCGGACCCGCCCGGGCCGCGGGTGGACCTGCGCGACGTCACGGCCGAGCACGTGGCCGGGGTGGACGCCGTGATCCACCTGGCCGCGCTGTCCAACGACCCGCTGGGATCGCTGGCACCCGACCTCACCTACGACATCAACCACCACGCCTCCGTACGGCTGGCCCGGCTGGCCCGCGACGCCGGGGTGCGGCGCTTCCTGTACGCGTCGACCTGCTCCGTCTACGGCGCCGCCGGCGGGGACGACCTGGTGACCGAGGACGCCCCGCTGCGCCCGGTGACGCCGTACGCGGAGTCCAAGGTGCGGGTGGAGGACGACCTGCACGCGCTCTCCGACGGCGACTTCAGCCCGGTGTTCATGCGCAACGCCACCGCCTTCGGCTACTCGCCCCGGCTGCGCGCCGACATCGTGCTGAACAACCTCGTGGGCCACGCGCTCCTGTCCGGTGAGGTGCTCGTGCTCTCCGACGGCACCCCCTGGCGCCCGCTGGTGCACGCCGCCGACATCGCACGGGCCTTCACGGCCGCGCTGACCGCGCCGCGCGAAGCGGTGCACGACCGGGCGTTCAACATCGGCAGCGAGATCAACAACGTCACGGTCGCCGAGATCGCCGAGCAGGTCGCCGAGGCGGTGTCCGGCTCGAAGGTGGTGATCACCGGAGAGAACGGTGCCGATCCGCGGTCGTACCGGGTGGACTTCTCCCGGTTCCGCGCCGCGGTGCCCGGCTTCGAGTGCGAGTGGACGGTGAAGCAGGGCGCGCTCGAACTCGCCGACGCCTACCGCGAACACGGGCTGACCCGGGAGGACTTCGAGCAACGCTTCACCCGGCTGGCCGTGCTGCGCGCGGCGTCCCACGCCGGTGCCGTCGACGAAACCCTGCGGTGGCGCCGGTGACCGCGGCCGGCGAAGAGATGCACGCCCTGGTGGAGCGGTTGTACCCGCTGTGCCGGAGCATCACCGGCGACGGTGTGCGCGCCACCCTGGAGATCGTCGGCGAGTACATCCCGCTGCAGGTGCACGAGGTGCCGACCGGGACTCAGGTCCTCGACTGGACGGTGCCGCAGGAGTGGAACATCCGGGACGCCTACATCGCCGACACCGCCGGCAACCGGGTCGTCGACTTCGCCGCGTCCAGCCTGCACGTGCTCGGCTACAGCGTGCCGGTGTCGGCGACCATGCCGCTGGCCGAGCTCCGCGCGCACCTGCACACCCTTCCGGACCACCCGACCTGGGTGCCGTACCGCACCAGCTACTACACGCCGGAATGGGGATTCTGCCTGGCCCAGGAGACCTTGGACGCGCTGCCGGACGGCGAGTACGAGGTGCGCATCGACTCCACCCTCGCGGACGGTCACCTCACCTACGCCGAGCACGTGGTCCCCGGGCAGGTCCCCGACGAGGTGATCGTCTCCTGCCACGTCTGCCACCCGTCACTGGCCAACGACAACCTGGCAGGCATCGCGGTGGCGACGTTCCTGGCCCGGGCGCTGGCCGAGCAAACCCCGTACTACACCTACCGGTTCATCTTCGCGCCCGGCACCATCGGGGCGATCACCTGGCTGGCCCGCAACGCGGAACGGATCAATGGGGCACCCCCTGCTCTGGGGGCCCCTCCCGGCCCAAGGCTGGGGGAGGAGACGAGAGCTGGGGGAAGGGTCAAGCACGGCCTTGTGCTGGCCTGCGCCGGCGACTCGGGCCGGCTGACGTACAAGCAGAGCAGGCGCGGCGACGCGGAGATCGACCGGGTGATGCGCCATGTGCTGGCCGCCTCCGAACGCCCGCACCACGTCGCCGAGTTCACTCCGTACGGCTACGACGAGCGGCAGTTCTGCTCGCCCGGGTTCGATCTCGGCGTGGGCTCGCTCAGCCGGACCCCGTACGCCGGCTACCCCGAGTACCACACCTCGGCCGACAACCCGGACTTCGTCCTCCCGGAGGCCATGGCGGACACGCTCGCCGTCTGCCGCGAGGCATTCGCCGTCCTTGACGCCAACCGGCGGTACGTCAACCTCAGCCCCTACGGCGAACCACAGCTGGGCCGACGCGGGTTGTACGACTCGCTCGGCGGCCGCAGCGACGCGAAGCAGGCCCAGATGGCCATGCTCTGGGTGCTCAGCCTCTCCGACGGCGAGCACAGTCTGCTGGACGTCGCCGAGCGGTCCGAGCTGCCGTTCGACACCGTCGCCGCCGCGGCCGACGCCCTGCACGGCGCCGGGCTGATCAAGGCATGACGCCGATGACCACCGCGGGGGCGAAGACGACGACACCGGCCGGATCCGCCCGGCGGGCCATCGTCGGCCGGTTGTCCTGGGGACTGGCCGACCAGGCGGCCTCCAGCATGACCAACTTCGCGGTGGGGATCTACGTGGCCCGCTCGCTGGGCGTGACCGCGTTCGGCGTGTTCGGCCTGGCCTGGGTGACCTACGGCGTGGTGCTCAGCGTCTCCCGCGGGCTGGGCACCGACCCGCTCGTGGTGCGCTTCAGCGGCGTGTCGGACGCGTCCTGGCGCGGGGCGGTGGCCCGGTCCTCGGGTACCGCGCTCGGCGTCGGTGCGGCCATCGGCCTGGTGTGCCTGGCGGGCGGCCTCGCCCTGGGCGGCAGTGTGGGGCCCGCGTTCGCCTGCCTCGGCGTCATGCTGCCCGGGCTGCTGCTGCAGGACGCCTGGCGGTACGCGTTCTTCGCCGCCGGCACCGGTCGGAAGGCGTTCGTCAACGACCTCGTGTGGGGTGTCGCGCTCGTTCCGGCCATGGTGGTGGCGGCCCGCGTGGGCAGCGTGGCCGCCTTCGTCCTCGCGTGGGGCGTGTCCGCCGCGGTGGCCGCGGTGTACGGCTGCCTCCAGTCCGGCATCCGGCCCCGGATGACCGGTGCGCGCGGGTGGTTGCGCGAGCAGCGCGATCTCAGCTACCGGTACCTGGCCGAGAACGTCGGCGTCAGCGGCGCGAGCCAGCTGCGGGCGTACGGGCTCGGCGCGATCGTCGGGGTCGGCGCGGTGGGTGCGGTCCGCGGCGCGGAGCTGCTGCTCGGCCCGTTCCTCGCCGTGCTGATGGGCCTTTCGCTGGTGACCGTCGCGGAGGCGGCACGGGTGCTGCGGCGGGCCCCGCACCGACTGGCCAAGTTCTGCCTCCTGCTCGGTGCCGGGCAGGCCGTCGCCGCGCTGCTCTGGGGCGCGGCACTTCTGCTGGTGCCGGACCGGCTCGGTGAGTTGGTGCTCGGCGACGTCTGGAGC
>NZ_JBHWVI010000033.1:0-58024 GCF_042737005.1 Streptomyces sp. NPDC060027 | reverse complement strand
GTGCCGTGCCGCGTTCCCGGTGGCTGCCGGGCCCGGACCGTTCCGTCGGTCCAGGCCCGTACAAGCGGTCTGCTCCGTCAACCGGTGTGTCGGACCGGCCGGTTCAGGCCTTGCGAGCCCGCGTGGTCTTCTTTGCGGGGGTCGCCTTCTTGGCGGCCGTCGACTTCGCGGCGGTCTTCTTCGCCACGGCCGCCTTCTTGGTGGCCGTGCTGTTGACGGTCTTCGTGGCCGTCTTCTTCGCAGTCGTCCCGGCCGCGACCGCCTTCTTGGCCACGGTCTTGCGCGGGGCCTTCACGGGAGCGGCGTCGCTGATCCGGTCGGCGCCGAGGATCTCCCGCAGGAACTTGCCGGTGTGGCTGGCGGGGACACTGGCGACCTCTTCGGGCGTGCCCTCGGCGATCACGAGACCGCCGCCGTTGCCACCCTCGGGGCCCATGTCGATGACCCAGTCCGCGGTCTTGATGACATCGAGGTTGTGCTCGATGACGATGACCGTGTTGCCCTTGTCGACCAGACCGGACAGCACCGTGATCAGCTTGCTGATGTCCTCGAAGTGCAGACCGGTGGTCGGCTCGTCGAGCACGTACACGGTGCGGCCGGTGGAGCGCTTCTGGAGCTCGCTGGCGAGCTTGACGCGCTGCGCCTCACCGCCGGACAGCGTCGGCGCGGACTGGCCGAGCCGGACGTAGCCGAGGCCGACGTCGTTGAGCGTCCTGAGGTGACGGGCGATCGCCGGCACCGCCTCGAAGAAGCCGAGCGCCTCCTCGATCGGCATGTCCAGGACCTCGGAGATGGACTTCCCCTTGTAGTGGACCTCCAGGGTCTCCCGGTTGTAGCGCGCCCCGTGGCAGACCTCGCAGGGGACGTACACGTCCGGCAGGAAGTTCATCTCGATCTTGATGGTGCCGTCACCGGAGCAGTTCTCGCAGCGGCCGCCCTTGACGTTGAAGGAGAAGCGGCCGGGCAGATAGCCCCGCACCTTCGCCTCGGTGGTCTCGGCGAACAGCCTGCGGACGTGGTCGAAGACCCCGGTGTACGTCGCCGGGTTGGAGCGGGGCGTACGGCCGATGGGCGACTGGTCGACGTGCACGACCTTGTCGACGAGGTCGTCGCCGTCCACGCGCGTGTGCCGGCCCGGTACGTTCCTCGCGCCGTTCAGCTCGCGGGCCAGGTGCGTGTACAGGATGTCGTTGACCAGCGTCGACTTGCCGGAGCCCGACACGCCGGTGACGGCCGTGAGGACGCCCAGCGGGAAGGGCACGTCGATGTCCTGGAGGTTGTTCTCCCTGGCGCCGTGCACGGTGAGCCTGCGGCTCGGGTCGGTGGGGCGGCGGACGTCCGGGGTCGGGATCTCCCGCTTCCGCGACAGGTACTGCCCGGTCACCGACTCGGTGTTGGCGAGCAGTTCCTTCAAGGGACCGCTGTGCACGACCTTGCCGCCGTGCTCGCCCGCGCCGGGGCCGATGTCGACGACCCAGTCGGCGACCTTGATGGTGTCCTCGTCGTGCTCGACGACGATGAGCGTGTTGCCCATGTCGCGGAGGCGGACCAGGGTCTCGATCAGCCGGTGGTTGTCACGCTGGTGCAGACCGATGGAGGGCTCGTCGAGGACGTACAGGACGCCGACGAGTCCGGAGCCGATCTGGGTGGCCAGGCGGATGCGCTGGGCCTCGCCGCCGGAGAGGGTGCCGGCCGCGCGGTTCAGCGACAGATAGTCGAGGCCGACGTCGACCAGGAAGCGCAGGCGTTCGTTGACCTCCTTCAGGACGCGCTCGGCGATCTTCTTGTCGCGCGCGTTGAGCTTCAGCTTCCCCAGGAAGTCCGCGCAGTCGCTGATGGACATGGCGGCGACCTCGGCGATCGACCTCTCCATGACCGTGACCGCGAGGACCAGCGGCTTCAGACGCGTGCCCTGACAGGTGGGGCAGGGCACCTCGCGCATGTAACCCTCGAAGCGCTCACGGCTGGCGTCGCTCTCGGACTCGCTGTGCCGCCGCTTGACGAAGGGGACGGCGCCCTCGAAGGGCGTGGTGTACACGCGCTCCCGTCCGTACCGGTTGCGGTAGCGGACCTCGATCTGCGTCTTGTGGCCGTAGAGCAGGGCCTTCTTGGCGCGCTGCGGCAGACCGGCGAAGGGGATGTCCGTCCGGAAGCCCAGCGCGTCCGCGAGGGCGCCGATCAGACGGCCGAAGTAGTCCTTGGTGTGTCCGTGCGACCAGGCATGGATGGCGCCCTCGTCGAGGGACTTCTCCTCGTCCGGGACGATCAGCTCGGGGTCGACCTCCATGCGCGTACCGATACCGGTGCACTCGGGGCAGGCGCCGAAGGGCGAGTTGAAGGAGAAGGAGCGGGGCTCCAGCTCCTCGAAGGACAGGTCGTCGTACGGGCAGTACAGGTGCTCCGAGTACATGCGCTCGCGCTCGGGGTCGTCCTCGGGGAGGTCGACGAAGTCGAGCACGACCATGCCGCCGGAGAGGCCGAGCGCGGTCTCCACGGAGTCGGTGAGCCGGCGCTTGGCGGAGTCCTTCACCGTGAGGCGGTCGATGACCACCTCGATGGTGTGCTTCTCCTGCTTCTTCAGCGTCGGCGGCTCGGTGAGCTGGATCGTCTCGCCGTCGACCCGGGCACGGCTGTACCCCTTGGTCTGGAGGTCGGCGAAGAGGTCGACGAACTCTCCCTTGCGCTCGCGCACCAGCGGCGACAGGACCTGGAAGCGGCTCCCCTCCGGAAGCTCCAGAACCTTGTCGACGATGGCCTGCGGCGACTGACGGGAGATGGGACGGCGGCACTCGGGACAGTGCGGCTTGCCGATCCGCGCGAAGAGCAGCCGGAGGTAGTCGTAGACCTCGGTGATGGTGCCGACCGTCGAGCGCGGGTTGCGCGAGGTCGACTTCTGGTCGATGGAGACGGCCGGGGAGAGACCTTCGATGAAGTCCACGTCCGGCTTGTCCATCTGGCCGAGGAACTGCCGGGCGTACGAGGACAGGGACTCCACGTAGCGCCGCTGGCCCTCGGCGAAGATCGTGTCGAAGGCGAGGGAGGACTTGCCCGACCCCGACAGGCCCGTGAAGACGATGAGCGAGTCGCGCGGGAGGTCGAGCGAGACATTCTTCAGGTTGTGCTCGCGCGCTCCACGGACGATGAGACGGTCGGCCACGCCGGTCCGCACCTTTCTTGAGAGTGGTGACAGGGGCCGCAGGCCCCCGTCTTCCTCAGACTAGGGGGAGCCACTGACAGCGCCGGTTGCTTTCCCTGGTTCACAACAATCCCGGACCGTCCAGCATGCCCGACGCCACCGTCGAGCGTATAGCACGTGTATTCGATTTGCGGGGGTGACCGACCACCTTCACCCGAACGTGTGGCAGAGCTAGGGTCGGCATCATGATTGATCATGTGCGCGACCTGGCATCTGTACGTGACGCGACGGAACGGCTGCTCACCGCAGCCGCCAAGTCGGACAACGCTTCCGTGGCCGAGCCGTCACGGCTTCCCGGCTGGAGCCGTGGGCACGTGCTCGCCCACCTCGCCCGCAACGCGGACGCCCTGGTGAACGTCCTGGAGGGGCGCCCCATGTACGCCTCGGCGACCACCCGGGACGCCGACATCGAGCGGGACGCCCCGCGCCCCCTGGACGCACAGCTGGCGGACCTGCGCGAGAGCGCGGCCCGCTTCGGGGAGACCGGAGCCGCTCCCGCGGACTGGTCCCGCACGGTGGAGCTGCGCAACGGGGTCACGGACTCAGCGGCCCGGGTGCCGTTCCGGCGGTGGGTCGAGGTCGATCTCCACCATGTGGATCTGGGCATCGGATACGAGCTCGAAGATCTGCCGGAGGAATTCGTGACCCGGGAGATCGACTTCCTCGCGGAGCGCTTCGGCGGACACAAGAACGTGCCCTCCACGGCGCTGGACGCCGGTGACGGCCGGGTGTGGACCACTGGCGGGGGCGCCGAGGGCGGACCGATCGCGGTGCGGGGCCCGGCGGCCGATCTGCTCGGCTGGCTCTGCGGCCGCCGCGACGGCACCGGACTGACGGTCCACGGCGGTCCGCTTCCGGCCCTTCCTCCGCTATAGGCTGCCGTCATGACGTACAGCGGAGCGGTGAAGGTCGGCGGCCCTGCCGACGTGCACGAGCTGCAGGACCTGATGATCTCCAAGGTCGCGGTCGGTCCGATGGACAACAACGCCTATCTGCTGCGCTGCCGGGCCACCGACGAGCAGCTGCTGATCGACGCGGCGAACGACGCCTCGACGCTGCTCACCCTGATCGGTGACGACGGCATCGCGTCCCTCGTGACCACCCATCAGCACGGCGACCACTGGCAGGCGCTCGCCGAGGTCGTGGCCGCCACGGGCGCGCGCACCTACGCGGGCCGCGACGACGCCGACGGCATCCCGGTGCCGACCGACGTCCCCCTCGACGACGGCGACACGGTCAGGGTGGGGAACGTGGAACTCACCGCGCGCCATCTGGTCGGGCACACGCCGGGCTCGATCGCCCTCGTCTACGACGACCCGCACGGACATCCTCACGTGTTCACGGGCGACTGCCTCTTCCCCGGCGGAGTGGGCAATACGCGCAAGGACCCGGAGGCCTTCGCCCGTCTCCTCCACGACGTGGAGACCCGGATCTTCGACGTCCTGCCGGACGAGACGTGGGTCTACCCCGGCCACGGCAACGACACGACGCTGGGCGCCGAGCGACCCCATCTGCCGGAGTGGCGAGCACGGGGCTGGTGAACGAACGCGGGGCGGCACGCGGGGCGCGACGCCTCACGTGCGCGCCCCGTGTGAACCGAGCGCACGCGCCGGTCTCACGCGCGCGCTCCCCCGATCCCGCACTGGTGCAGTCCACTGGAGGCGGCCCCGCGCGGGATGACGGCTCCTGCGCGGCAGGGCCGCCGGCCCGTCGATCCCCGCCCTCGGCCGACGGCCCCGGGCCGGCCTTCCGCCCCCTCAACCGACGGCGGGATCGCCTGCGTGGGGCGGCCGTGGCGGAAGTGTTCACGGGACTGCAACACACGTTCCCACCATGCGGACAATTACCGCTGTGACCTGGACAAACGGCGGGGTTCGCTGCCACTCTCCCGCCATGCATCGACCCCAACGCGCCCTGCGCCGTGCCGCGTCCGCCGGAACCGTCGCCCTCCTCGCCCTCGCCGTGGGCTGCGCACCGCAGCCGGAGGAGAAGGCGTCCGGCAAGGCTTCCGGGAGCACCGCCGAGACCTGCGCCAAGGGCTCGTTGAGCACGCGGACCGCCGGCAAGCTCACGGTCGCCACCGACGAACCCGCGTACGAGCCGTGGTTCAAGGACGACGAGCCCGCCAACAAGAAGGGCTTCGAGTCGGCGGTCGCGTACGCCGTGGCGCGGCAGCTCGGCTACGCCGACGGTGATGTCGTCTGGCAGAGCGTGCCCTTCAACAAGGCCTTCGCGCCCGGTGCGAAGACCTTCGACTTCGACATCAACCAGGTGTCGATCAGCGCCGAGCGCAAGAAGGCCGTGGACTTCTCCTCCGGCTATTACGACGTGCGCCAGGCCGTGATCGCGCTGAAGAGCTCCAAGGCCGCGAAGGCGACGAGCCTCGCGGACCTCAAGGGCCTGAAGCTGGGCGCCCAGGTCGGCACCACCAGCCTGAACTACATCGACGACGTGGTGAAGCCGGACCAGAAGCCGGCTGCGTACGCGAAGAACGACCAGGCCAAGTCGGCGCTGAAGAACGGTCAGGTGGACGCCATCGTCACCGATCTGCCGACCGCTTTCTACATCACGGCGGCCGAGGTGACCGACGCGAGGATCGTCGGGCAGTTCGAGAACCGGGGTGGTACGCCCGAGCAGTTCGGGCTCGTCCTGGACAAGGGCAGCGCACTGACCTCCTGCGTGACGAAGGCCGTGGACGCCCTGCGCGCGGACGGCACCCTCGCGAAGATCGAGAAGCAGTGGCTGTCCGAGGCCGTCGACGCCCCGGTGCTCAAGTGACGGCGATGCAGGAGGAGTCGGGAGAGGACGCCGCCGAAGGAGAGATGCCCGAGGATGACAGGCCCGGTGGGCGCGACGCGTACGTCCCGTCGCGGCGCAGGATCGAGCGCGAGCGCCACCGGCGCGGGCGGGCCCGCCGTTCCGCGGCGGTCGCCGCGCTCTCCACGCTCGCCACGGCCGTGGTGCTGTACCTCGTCGTCGTCGACGCGCCGGGCTGGCCGCGCACGAAGGAGACCTTCTTCGACGCGTCGTTCGCGCGTGAGGCCTTCCCGAAGGTCCTCGAAGGCCTGTGGCTGAACCTCCGGCTGTTCGTGGTCTCCGGTGTCGTGGTGCTGGTGCTCGGCACCCTGATAGCCGTGGCGCGCACGCTGCGGGGGCCGATGTACTGGCCGGTGCGCGCCCTCGCCACGGCGTACACCGACTTCTTCCGCGGTCTGCCGCTGATCATCTGTCTGTCGATCGTCGTGTTCGGCGTACCGGCGCTCCAGTTGCAGGGCGTCACCAACGACCCCGTCCTGCTCGGCGGGACGGGCCTGGTGCTGACGTACTCGGCGTACGTCGCCGAGGTCGTCCGCGCCGGCATCGAGTCCGTGCACCCCTCGCAACGGGCGGCGGCTCGTTCGCTGGGCCTCACGACGCGGCAGACCCTGCGCCATGTGGTGCTGCCGCAGGCCGTACGCCGTCAGGTCCCGCCGCTCCTGAACGACATGGTGTCCCTGCAGAAGGACACCAGCCTCGTCTCGATCGGCGGCGCGGTGGAGGCGATGCGCTCCGCGGACATCATCGTGGGCCGCAGCCTCAACTACACGGCGTACATCGTCGCGGCGCTGCTCTTCGTGGCGCTGACCATCCCCATGACGCGCTTCACCGACTGGGTCACCGCCCGTATGGACCGGCGCCGCAGCCAGGGAGGCACCGTATGAGCAAGACCCCCGTCCCCGACGGTCCGATGCTGCGGATGGAGTCCGTCCGCAAGACCTTCGGTGATTCGCTCGTGCTGCGGGACGTCGATCTGGAGGTCGCCCCGCACACGGTCACCACGCTGATCGGCGCCTCCGGCTCCGGCAAGTCCACCCTGCTGCGCTGCGCCAACCTCCTGGAGGAGATCGACGACGGCGCGATCTGGCTGGACGGCGAGGAGATCACCGACCCGCGGGCCGACCAGGACGCGGTGCGCCGGCGGATCGGCGTCGTCTTCCAGGCCTACAACCTCTTCCCGCACATGACCGTCCTGGAGAACATCACCCTCGCCCCGCGCCGGGTGCACGGCGTGGGCCGCGCCGAGGCCGAGACACACGCGCGTGAACTGCTGGAACGGCTCGGGCTCGGTGCCAAGGCGGACGAGTACCCGGACCGGTTGAGCGGTGGCCAGCAGCAACGGGCCGCGATCGTCCGCGCCTTGGCCGTGCGCCCCAAGCTGCTTCTCCTGGACGAGATCACCGCCGCCCTGGACCCCGAACTCGTGGGCGAGGTCCTCAATGTCGTCCGCGATGTGAAGGAGGACGGCATGACCATGGTCCTGGCCACGCACGAGATGGGCTTCGCCCGCGAGGTCGCGGACCAGGTCTGCTTCCTGGACGGCGGCGTGATCCTGGAACGCGGCACGGCCGAGCAGGTCTTCGGGGACCCTCAGCAGGAGCGCACGCGACGCTTCCTCAAGCGGATCGTGGAGGCGGGGCGTCTGTGACCTCAGGCGTTCGCGGCCTCGGCGGACGCCTCCGCACGACGGTCAGGTGTCCGCCCGCCCCGTGCCCGCGAGCGCCGCGACCCGCTCCACCGCGAACGCGTACCCCTGCACGCCACAGCCCGCGATGACCCCGTCGGCCCGCAGCGAGACATACGAGTGGTGCCGGAACTCCTCGCGCTGGTGGATGTTGGAGATATGGACCTCCACCACGGGAAGTCCGTCGCAGGTGTTGAGCGCATCCAGGATGGCGACGGAAGTGTGCGAGTAGGCGGCCGGGTTGATGACGATCCCCGCGTGATTCTGGCGGGCCTCGTGGATCCAGTCCACCAGCTCGCCCTCGTGGTTGGACTGCCGGAAGTCCACCGTGCCCCCGTGCGCGGCCGCCGCCTTGGCGCACAGCGCCTCCACGTCCGCGAGCGTGTCGGAGCCGTAGATCTCCGGCTGCCGCTGCCCGAGGAGGTTCAGGTTGGGCCCGTTGAGAATCATGATCGGGGCGTTGGCGAGGGTGCGGGGCACGTTTCCTCCGGTCCTTCAGGTCTGCCGGCCCGTCAAGGACCGCTGCTCGGTCCCGGTTTATCACGACGCACCGAAAGGGTGACGGCTCGTCCCCTCTCGCCATGACGACACCCGCCTGCCCTCCCAAGCCCCTGCCAGGCGGCCGGGTGGCCGTGGTCTCGCCGTCCAGCGGGCTGCCCGGCCTTCCTCGTCCACCTGTGGAACGCCGGATTCGTCGGGTATCACGGCGGAACGGTGGTGTGCGAGTTCGGCCGCCCGGGAGCCATGGCCCCGCTGACCGCGGAGTCGCTGCGGGCCGCCCTGTTCACCTCCGGGCCGTACGAACCGCGCCCCGCCGCCCGGCCCGGCGCATCACCGTCACCTGCCGACGCACGCCGCGCTCCCGCGCGCCCCCGTAACCGCTGGTCACTGTGGGTAGTTGACCCGGTATGCACGACGTACGCACCGTAAGGGCACCCTCCATGCTGCGGCTCGCGGCCGCCTCGCTCGCCGGGACCGCCATCGAGTTCTACGACTTCTTCGTCTACGGGACCGCGGCCGCGCTGGTTCTCGGGCCGCTGTTCTTCCCGACCTTCTCGCCGCTGGCGGGGACGCTGGCGGCCTTCGCGACGTTCGGCGTCGGATTCGTCGCCCGTCCACTGGGCTCGGTGCTGTTCGGGCATATCGGGGACCGGCGCGGGCGGCGGCCCGTTCTGGTGGCCTCGCTACTGCTGACCGGCGCGGCGACCGTCGCCGTCGGCTGTGTCCCGACGTACGACCGCATCGGTGTCGCCGCCCCCGTTCTTCTTCTCGTGCTGCGCTTTCTGCAAGGGCTCGGACTCGGCGGCGAGTGGGGAGGGGCCGTGCTGCTGACGGTCGAACACGCGCCCGCCGAGCGGCGCGGACTGTGGTCGAGCTTCCCCCAGATCGGCCCGTCCCTCGGATTCGTACTGGCCAACGGCGTGATGCTGGCCCTGTCGGCGACGCTGTCCGACGCGCAGTTCGCGGCATGGGGGTGGCGGGTGCCGTTCTGGGCGGCGGGAGTGCTCGCGGCGGCGGGGCTGTGGCTGCGCAGTTCGCTCGCGGAGAGCCCGCGGTTTCTGGAGATGGGGGACCACGCGCGCGTGCCGCTCGCCGAGGTGGTGCGCGACCACTGGCGGCTCGTCCTGCTGACGGCCGGCGGACTCGCCATCGGATACGCCGTGTTCTACGCGGTGACGACCTGGGCGCTCGCCTACGGCGTCGAACGGCTCGACGTGAGCCGCACCGTCATGCTGACCTGCATCATGGGCGCCGTGGTGGTGAAGGGATGCCTGACGCCCCTGGTGGCCCTGCTGGGTGACCGCTACGGTCGGCGGCCGCTGTGCATGGCGGGCTGTGCGGGGGCCGCACTGTGGATGTTCCCGATGATCGGACTGCTGTCGACCGGTGAACCCCTGCTGATGTTCCTCGGATTCCTGGTGGCGCTCATCGCGTTCATCACCATGTTCGCGGTGATCGCCGCGTATCTGCCGGAGCTGTACGAGCCGCGGGTGCGCTGCACGGGCGCGGCCGTCGGATACAACCTGGGCGGGGTCCTCGGGGGCGCGCTCACCCCGATCGTGGCGACGGCGGTGGCGAGCGGGGAGGGCGTGCCGTGGGGCGTGGCCGCCTATCTGACGGGGATCGCGCTGCTGAGCCTGGGGTGCTTCGCGCTGCTCCCGGAGACCCGGTCGGTGCCTCGCCTGGCGGTCGTACGAGCCGCCGAGTGACGTGGTCAGGGGTTGATGGCCAGCTCCAGATAGGCGGCGAACACGACCAGATGGACGCCTCCCTGGAGCGGGGTGGCCCGCCCGGGAACGACGGTCAGAGCGCTCACCACCACGGTCAGGGCGAGCAGAACCATCTCGGTCGGTCCGAGGCCGAGGACGAGTGGTCCCGACAGCCAGATAGAGGCCAGGGCGACGGCGGGGATGGTCAGTCCGATGCTGGCCATCGCGGAGCCGAGGGCGAGGTTCAGACTGGTCTGCACCCGGTCACGGCGGGCGGACCGCAGGGCCGCGATGGTCTCGGGGAGCAGCACGAGCAGGGCGATGATCACACCGACCACGGAGTGCGGCATACCGGCCGCCTCGACCCCGGACTCGATGGTGGGCGACACCCCCTTGGCCAGGCCGACCACGCCGACCAGGGCCAGGCCGAGCAGTCCCAGGCTGATTCGGGCCATGCGAGCGGTCGGGGCGTCGGCGTGGTCGTCCGCGTCGATGACCTGGCCCTGCCGGGTGATCGGCAGGAAGTAGTCGCGGTGCCGGACGGTCTGGGTCGTCACGAACAGGGCGTACAGGACCAGGGACGCGAGCGCGGCGAAGGTGAGCTGCGCGGTGGAGAACTCCGGGCCCGGCTTGCTCGTGGTGAAGGTCGGGAAGACGAGGCTGAGTGTGGCCAGTGTGGCGACGGTCGCCAGGGCGGCTCCGGTGCCCTCCGCGTTGAAGACGGCGAGCCCGTGGCGCAGTGAGGCGACGAGCAGACACACCCCGACGATGCCGTTGCAGGTGATCATCACGGCCGCGAACACCGTGTCGCGGGCCAGCGTCGAGCTCTTGTCGCCGCCGTCCGCCATCAGTGTGACGATGAGCGCGACTTCGATGATCGTCACCGCGATGGCGAGGACGAGGGAACCGAAGGGTTCACCCACCCGATGGGCGACCACCTCGGCGTGATGCACCGCGGCGAGCACGGAGCCCGCGAGCACCAGTGTCACCAGGGCGACCAGCGCGGCGGGCAGGTCGCGCCCCCAGGTGAAGGCCAGCAGCACCACCGCGATCACGGGCACCACGGCGGTCCACTGCCTCGCGAGTGCCCGGAGCCGAACGATCATGACGCGATCGTCGCAGTCGAGAGCGTGACCCGCACTCCGGCGGTCCGGGACTCGCTCCGGAAGCGCGGCGAACGAGTCCGCCCTCGGGAACGGCCCGCTACTTCAGCTCGGTCATCTCCTGTACGTCGCAGTCCGTGAAGGCCACCGGTCTGATGCACAGCGCGGCCAGTTGCTCCGCCGCCTTGCCCGCCTCCGGGTCGCCGCTGTTGCGCATGGCCTGCTCGTACGACGCGAACTCGATCGACCGGGAGCGGTGGTCGGCAATTCGTCACGCACCGCTCCCGGGGGTGGTCTTTCCTCCGTTCGACGTGGTCAGACGTCGATGCTTTCCTTCGGAGCGCTCTCGGTCCGCTCGCGCGCCGCCTGCCTCCTGGTGGCGGTCAGGCTCGTGATCGTGGTGACCACGAGGACCGCACAGATCACGCCGAGGGAGACCGGGATGGAGATCTCGGGAACATGGACGCCGGACTCGTGGAGCGCGTGCAGCACGAGCTTGATGCCGATGAAGCCCAGGATGACCGAGAGGCCGTAGCTGAGGTGGACCAGCTTCTTGAGCAGGCCTCCGATGAGGAAGTACAGCTGTCGCAGACCCATCAGCGCGAACGCGTTGGCGGTGAAGACGATGTACGGGTCCTGGGTCAGGCCGAAGATCGCGGGGATCGAGTCGAGCGCGAAGAGTACGTCGGTGGTGCCGATCGCCAGCATGACGACCAGCATCGGCGTCATGACGCGCTTGCCGTTCTCCCGGATCCACAGCTTGGTGCCGTGATAGCGGTCGGCCACGCCGAAGCGCCGCTCAGCCGCCTTGAGCAGCTTGTTCTCCTCGAACTCCTCGTCCTCCTCGTCCGCCCGTGCCTCCTGGATCAGCTTCCAGGCGGTGTAGATGAGGAACGCGCCGAAGATGTAGAAGACCCACGCGAAGTTCGCGATGATCGCGGCGCCCGCGGCGATGAATATCGCGCGCAGGACGAGGGCTATGAGGACGCCCACGAGGAGTACGCGCTGCTGGTACTTCGAGGGCACGGCGAACTTCGCCATGATCAGGACGAAGACGAAGAGGTTGTCGACGCTCAGCGACTTCTCGGTGATGAAGCCGGCGAAGAACTCTCCGGCCGGCTGGCCGCCGGAGAAGAGGAGCAGTCCGAGTCCGAACAGCCCGGCCAGGGCGATCCAGACGACGGTCCAGATTCCGGCTTCCTTGATCGATACGTCGTGCGGCTTGCGACCGATGAAGAAGTCGACCGCGATCAGTGCGGCCAGTCCCACGATGGTCAGGACCCACAGGGTCAGGGAAACATCCACTGCGCCTCCGGCAGTTCGTAACGGCAGATTCAGCGTCGTCGCGCTACCGGAGGTCTCTTCCACCCGCGGCTGCCGGGGCGCTGGGCGCGCCCGGAGCCCGCGGGTCGACGCCCCGGGATCTGGTCTGATCCGTATTGACGGGCACGTCGCAGCAGGTAGGGAGTACTCCCCTCCGTATGGAAAAAGAGTACCCGAACCACCAAGGGAAGGTAAAGAGATTAGTAAAAGAAAGACCAAGTTGCCTGGTCAGGACGCTTTACCGGTGCTTGGTAAAGCGTCCTGAGCCCCCTGCGCCAAGGGCGTGTGAGGAGGTCGGAGTCAGCGGTTCCAGGACCGGCGGGCCGCCGCCACTTGGGCGAGGACCTGCTGGAGCACCTGACTGTTCTCGGGGACGAGCGAGGGTTCGTACGTCCACGCGTGTCCGACCCACGGGTCGGCGAGATGGTCGTCGGGCACCGGCGTGATCCGCAGCAGCGACCGCCAGAGAGGGTCGAGCAGCGGTCCGTACGCGGCCGCCTCCTCGCGGTCGGCCACCATCATCAGATGGACGCCGACGGCCGGCCCCTCGTCCGCCAGGTAGCGGAGCTGGGTTACGGCGCGGTCGTCGAAGCCGTGCGGGAAGTCGTTGACGATCAACAGCTGCTCGGCGGTGTCGAGGCCCGGCGGCAGCGAGTCGGCCGCGCCCCCGCGCAACGCCATCTGCACCAGGTCGACGCGCTCGGTGAGCCGGGCCAGTATGTCCGCCACACCCGCGGCACCCACGGCCGGCGGGCTGTGGAGCACCCCGGACTGCACCAGAGGTGACAGGGACGAGGCTCCGGCACCGGCCGCGTCGATGACGTGCACGGTGAACTCGCCCGCGGGATAGGCGGCGAGCAGCCGGGCGGCGTGCGCCACGGCGGTGTCCATGGCGAGGCGGCGCAGCTGGTCGGAGTCGGCGAGCGTGCCCTCCAGCGAGGCGCGACCGCTGTCGATCCACAGGCCGCGCTCCAGCGGCAAGCGCATCAGCATCGGGATGCTCAGGTTCTCGCTCTCGGGCAGACGCAGCTGGCCGAGGCGCAGTGCCATGGGGATCTCCATGGGCACGCGGTAGCCGTGCCAGACGGGGTTGTCCCAGCTCGCGTAGGCCAACGGCAGCGCGGGCTCCACGACCTCGGCCTCGGCGGTCAGCTGGGCGAGGTCCCGGTCGAGGGCGGCCCGGGCCTGGTCCACGAGGAGTGCGTGCTTGGCGCGCGCGGCGTCGCGCGCGGCGTCGCCCTGCCCGCCGATCCGGCTGCGCGGGTCGGAGAGGACGTGGTCGAGCTCCTTCTCCATACGCGAGTCGGCGAAGTCGACGGCGCTGCGGTACGCGGCGACGGTCCTGGCCAGGTCCTCGAACATCCCCCACACCTGGTTGTACAGCCGCTCCTCCATGGACCAGCCGGTCGCGTCTCCCGCGACCGGCTGGGCGGGCTGCCCGGGCTGGGCCGGCGGCGCGGTCGGTGGGGGCGGCGGCGGGGCGGCGGTCTGCCGGCCGGGGTGGCTGTAGTTGACGGGACCGCCGACGGTGGGTGACGTCGGCTGGCTGACCGTGGAGGGGTCGGGCTGCGCGGGGCCCACCGGACCGCCGGTCTGCGGCGCCGTGGCTCCCTGCGGACCGGGCGTGTCGTACGGGGACTGCTGCGGTGTCACAGCCCCGGGGGCGCCCTGCGGTCCAGATCCGGCGTACGGCTGATCCGGTCCCGGCGCCGAGGTGGCCGTCTGCCGTGAGCGGTCCCCCTCCGCCGAGCGCGGCGGGGGCGCCGCCACGGACCGGGCCAGGCCCTGGGCCACCGCCTCGTTGATGGTTCCGGCGAGCTGCCGGGCCTCGGCGAGTCCCTGGTCGGTGAGGAGTTCGGCGAGGCCGCCCGCGTAGCCCTGGCCGACCGCGCGGACCTTCCAGGCGCCCTGCCTGCGGTAGAGCTCCAGGGCCACGACGGCGGACTCGGCGTCCAGGCCGGTGACGGTGTAGCTGGCGACCTCGGACCCGTCGAGGCCGGTGACCGCGACGAAGGGGGCGGCGACGGCGCCGAACCGGACCGGGCCGCCGACCCCGGTGGGCAGCGCGAGCAGCACGCTGACCCGGTGCACGGTCGGCGGCAGGGCGTCAAGGTCGAAGGCCAGGCGGTGATCGGCCGCCGCCTGCTTGGAGACCTCGAGTCCGGGCAGCGTGGGCGCGCCCGGATGGGCCACCCATTCGACGCCTCGGACCTTGCCCTGCTCGTCGCTGAGCGTGGCCCCTGCCACGATCGGCTTCCCGGCCGAGACACGGACCTCGAGACGGACCTCGGAGAGCGGGTGGTTCTGCCCCCTGACCAGCTCGGCCGTCATCGTCTTGTCCCCCTATGTCGCTTCGTGCGGGTGCGGCCGACTGCCTACAGGTGCGGCAGGATCGCGGGCATCAGGTCCTGGAACGTGCGGCCGTTGGCCGGCGTTCCGAGGGCCGTCATCTGCCAGCCGGTCCCGGCGCGGTGCACCTTCGCCATGATCTGGGCCGTGTACTGGCCGCCGCCCGCCAGCGTGTAGCGGGCGAGTTCCTGGCCGTTGGTCTCGTCGACCAGGCGGCAGAACGCGTTCTGCACTTCCTGGAAGGTCTGGCCCGTGAAGGAGTTCACGGTGAAGATGATCTGGTCGATGTGGACCGGGATGCGCTGGAGGTCGACGAGGATGGCCTCGTCGTCACCGCCCTGGCCCACGCCGCCGACCAGGTTGTCCCCGGTGTGTCGCACCGAGCCGTCGTCGCTGACGAGGTGGCGGAAGAACACCACGTCGACGGGCTGCTTGTCCGCGAACAGCACGGCGGAGGCGTCGAGGTCGATCTCTCGGGTGCGCGAGCCGAACAGGCCGCGCCGGGGGGCGGCCTGCCATCCGAGTCCCATACGGACCGCGGTCAGCGTGCCCCCGTCGTTCTTCTGCAGACTGATGGCCTGACCCTTGGTCATGTTGACCGTCACGCGCTGTTCCCCTCTCGAACTGTCCCCTGTTGCCGCGGAGTCCGCGGATGAGCAGAACCCTACGCAGCGGCACTGACAGCGCCGAACCCTGGGGCGCACTTTGTGTCGGTCTTGCAACACAGCGCGCGTCGGCCGAGGTCCGGCGCCGTCTGCGGGACGGTCAGGCGATCCCCGCTTCCTTCATCTGCCGCAGCTCCTTCTTCATCTCGGAGACCTCGTCGCGCAGCCGGGCCGCGATCTCGAACTGGAGATCGGCCGCAGCGGCGCGCATCCGTTCCGTCATCTCCTCGATCTGCCCGGCGAGTTCGGCAGCGGGGCGGTCGGTCGGCACGGTCTCCTTGCCCTTGGCGGACTTGGCGGCCCGGGCCGCCTTGCCGCCGAGCGCGGGGACGGGGGCCTTGGCGCCCTTGCCGTCCTTCGTCTTGCGGTAGCCGGAGCCGAGGAGCTGTTCGGTGTCGACGTCCTCGCGGGCGATCTGCGCCACGATGTCGTTGATCTTCTTACGGAGGGGCTGCGGGTCGATGCCCCTCTCCTTGTTGTAGGCGATCTGCTTCTCCCGGCGGCGGTTGGTCTCCTCGATGGCCTTCTCCATCGCCGGGGTGATCTTGTCGGCGTACATGTGGACCTGGCCGGAGACATTGCGCGCCGCGCGGCCGATGGTCTGGATCAGGGACGTCCCCGAGCGCAGGAAGCCCTCCTTGTCGGCGTCGAGGATCGCCACCAGGGAGACCTCGGGAAGGTCGAGACCCTCGCGCAGCAGGTTGATGCCGACCAGGACGTCGAACTCGCCGGCCCGCAGCTCGCGCAGCAACTCGACGCGGCGCAGGGTGTCGACGTCGCTGTGCAGGTAGCGGACCTGGATGCCCAGTTCCAGGAAGTAGTCGGTCAGGTCCTCGGCCATCTTCTTGGTGAGCGTGGTGACCAGGACGCGTTCGTCCTTCTCGGTGCGCTCCCGGATCTCGTGCACCAGGTCGTCGATCTGGCCCTCGGTGGACTTGACGACGACCTGGGGGTCGATGAGGCCGGTGGGGCGGATGATCTGCTCGACAAAGCCGTCCGAGCGGGAGAGCTCATACTTCCCCGGGGTCGCCGAGAGATAGACGGTCTGGCCGATGCGCTTCTGGAACTCCTCCCACTTCAGGGGGCGGTTGTCCAGAGCGGAGGGCAGCCGGAAGCCGTGGTCGACGAGGGTCCGCTTACGGGAGGCGTCGCCTTCGTACATCGCGCCGATCTGCGGGACGGTGACGTGCGACTCGTCGATGACGAGCAGGAAGTCGTCCGGGAAGTAGTCGATCAGCGTGTTCGGCGGGGAGCCGGGTTCACGGCCGTCGAAGTGCATCGAGTAGTTCTCGACACCGGAGCAGGAGCCGATCTGGCGGAGCATCTCGATGTCGTACGTCGTGCGCATGCGCAGGCGCTGGGCCTCCAGGAGCTTGCTCTGC
Organism: Streptomyces sp. NPDC060027; assembly: GCF_042737005.1. NCBI lineage: Bacteria > Bacillati > Actinomycetota > Actinomycetes > Kitasatosporales > Streptomycetaceae > Streptomyces > Streptomyces sp. NPDC060027. The sequence continues at coordinate 41,295 of NZ_JBHWVI010000033.1, read as the reverse complement.
TTCTCCAGCTCGGCGAGGCGCTCCCCCAGTTCCTTCTCGATGTCATTGACGGCGCGTTCCATGCGTTCGGGACCCGCCACGTAGTGGGACGCCGGGAAGACGTAGATCTGGTTGTCGTCGGTGATGACCTCACCGGTGAGCGGGTGCAGTGTGGACAGAGCCTCGATCTCGTCGCCGAACATCTCGATGCGGACGGCGAGCTCCTCGTAGACCGGGAAGATCTCGATGGTGTCGCCGCGGACCCGGAAGGTGCCGCGCGCGAAGGCCACGTCGTTGCGCGTGTACTGGATGTCGACGAAGCGGCGCAGCAGGTCGTCGCGGTCGATCTCGTCGCCGACCTTCAGGCTGACCATCCGGTCCACGTACTCCTGCGGAGTACCGAGGCCGTAGATGCAGGACACCGAGGCGACCACGATGACGTCGCGGCGGGTGAGCAGCGAGTTGGTCGCGGAGTGACGCAGGCGCTCCACCTCCTCGTTGATCGAGGAGTCCTTCTCGATGTAGGTGTCCGACTGCGGGACGTAGGCCTCGGGCTGGTAGTAGTCGTAGTACGAGACGAAGTACTCGACGGCGTTGTTCGGCAGCAGCTCGCGGAACTCGTTGGCCAGCTGGGCGGCCAGTGTCTTGTTCGGTGCCATGACGAGCGTGGGGCGCTGGAGCTTCTCGATCATCCACGCGGTAGTGGCGGACTTTCCGGTGCCGGTCGCGCCCAGCAGCACGACATCCTTCTCACCTGCGCGGATGCGCTTCTCCAGGTCGGCGATGGCCGTGGGCTGGTCGCCGCCCGGCTGGAAGGGGCTGACGACCTCGAAGGGCGCCACCGAACGTTCGATCTTGGATACGGGCCGCATGGAATCCACCGTACGACCCCGCACTGACAACCGGGCGGGATCAGCGGCTCTGCGGGGTTCGGGAGCGGCGGTGCCCACGCTCCTGCACGGGGCGCCCGGCCGGGCGACGGCCGACGACGTGCGTGGCGACGGGATGGGCCGGAACGCCCGGCCGCTTGATCTCCGCGGGGCTCCAGTCGGGCTTGCCCATGACCATCAGCGGGTCGAACATCACGACGACGCCCGCCAGGCAGAGGAAGACGAAGGGGCCGATCATCATGGGCGCGAGCAGTGCGGCCGCCGAGTCCCCGGCCGGGGCGCCGCCGGTCGAACCGTGCAGATGGACGCTGAGGGCGGCCATGCCCGTGTAGTGCATACCGCTGACGGCGAGCCCCATGACGAGGCTCGCGCCCACGCTCCAGAGGAACCCACGCACTTGTCCCGCCGCCCAGAGCGCGGCGGTCGCGGCCACGACGCCGATGACGACCGAGGCGGAGACGGTGAGGGTGTTGTATTCAAGCTTCCCGTTGAGCCGCATCCCGGCCATGCCCAGATAGTGCATCGAGGCGACACCCAGGCCCGTGACGGTCCCTCCGGTGAAGAGCGCCGTCCCGGTGGCACCCCGGTAGCCGACGATGAAGATCCCGGCGCCGACCATCAGGACGGCGACGCCCAGACTCGCGAACGTGGTCGGCTCGTCGTAGTGGACCGGGGTCTCCTCGACCGTGAAGCCCATCATCGCGATGAAGTGCATCGTCCAGATGCCGGAGGCGATCGCGACCGAACCGAGCGCGAGCCAGCCGGCCCGCCAGGAACCGGCGACGAGCATGGATCTGGTGGTGCAGCGAAGTCCGAGCGCTCCGCCCACGCATGCCATGAAGTACGCCACCAGCGGTGTGACGAGTCCGTAGGTGAAGCCGTCGACCGTGCCCTGCATGCGCGGCTGCCCTTCCCGCCCCGTTACTCCTGGAAATACCCGAACTGCCCCCGCCTTCCGGATCACCGGAGCGGACCGGGTTGAGGCAGAGAGTATGACCCCCACCGGAATGGTCGAACGATAATCCGGCAAAGAATCACGACCTCTCCTCACTTGTGCGGCGCCAGTGAGCGGACTTGGACAACTCCATTCAATCCGCGGCCATCTCGCTTCCACTCTTCGGCGACTCCCTGCTGTCAATCTTGTACCGACCGTGATCGCCCTACGCGAGGAGAAGGCATGCACGCGCGCGTTGCCGCCGCCACGACCGCCGCGCTTCTTGGGGGAACCGCTTTCATACTGCCCGGCCCGCACGCCAAGGCCGACAGCCGGAGCACGGCTCCGCTGGTCGTCTCCCACCGCGGCGCCTCGGCCTACGCGCCCGAGAACACCCTGGCCGCCGTCGACCACGCGGCCGAGCTGGGTTTCGAGTGGGTCGAGAACGACGTCCAGCGCACCCGCGACGGTCAGCTGGTCGTCCTCCACGACGCCTCGCTGGCGCGCACGACCGACGTCGAGGAGCTCTATCCCGGCCGAAGTCCCTGGAAGGTCAAGGACTTCACCGCGGCCGAGATCGCCCGCCTGGATGCCGGGAGCTGGTTCGATCCGGGGTTCGCGGGCGAGAGGGTGCCGACACTGCGGGAGTACATGGAACGCCTCTCCCGCAACCATCAGAAGCTCGTCCTGGAGATCAAGAACCCCGAGCTCTATCCCGGCATCGAGCGACAGACCCTCAAGCTCCTGAGCAACGAGGGCTGGCTCGACCCGGTGCACCTCAGGGACAGGCTGATCGTCCAGAGCTTCGACGCCGGCAGCGTCCGGACGGTGCACGATCTGCGGCCCGGCATCACGACGGCCTTCCTGGGGACACCTCCGCTCGCGCGGCTGCCCCGGTACGCGAAATTCGCCGACCAGATCAACCCGGACCACACGTCGCTGTCCTCCGACTACGTCTCCGCGGTCCACGCCCTGCACGGACCGCACGGCCCGATGAAGGTCTTCGCCTGGACCGTGGACGACGCGGCCACCGCGCGGCGCATGGCGGGCTTCGGCGCGGACGGCGTCATCACGAACGCGCCCGACGTGGTCCGCGAGGCCCTGGAATAGCGCCCTCGCCTGTGGCGCGGACGGGTGCCGGTGTCCGCGCCACGGGCGTTGTCGGTGGCGGGCCGTACGGTGGACCGCATGAACAGCCACGGGCAGTACGAGCAGCAGGTCGTATGGACCGTCCTCGGCACGGACATCGGTCCGCTGTTCCTCGCGGCGACACCGGCCGGCCTGGTCAACGTCGTCTTCCACGCGTCGGACGCGGTGCGCGGCAAGGCGCTCGAGCGGCTCGCGTCCCGGCTGGGCAGCGAGCCCGTCGAGGCGCCCGGGTCACCCCTGCTGGCCGAGGCGATACGCCAGGTCGAGGCGTACTTCGCGGGCGAGCGGCACGACTTCGACCTGTCGCTCGACTGGTCGCTGATCTCGGGGTTCAACCGCCAGGTGCTGCGCGAGCTGAACTCGGGTGTTCCGTTCGGTTCCGTCGTGGGCTACGGCGACCTGGCCGCGCGGGTCGGCCAGCCCGGGGCGGCGCAGGCCGTGGGCGTGGCCATGGGCTCGAATCCGCTGCCGGTCGTGGTGCCGTGCCATCGCGTGGTCGAGAGGGACGGCGGCATCGGCGGTTTCGGGGGCGGCCTGGAGACCAAGCGGAAGCTGCTGGCGCTGGAAGGGGTGCTCCCGGAGCCACTGTTCTGAGGTGGCGGCGGGAGCCTTCCCCGGAGCCCTCAGAGGCTGATGTGGTACGCCTTGCGAAGCGTCTCGTGGACGGTCCACGTCGTCCGGTCGCCCTCACGCAGGAACGCCGCGTCGCCGGGCCCCACTTCGATGACGTCGCCGCCCTCCACCTCGATGGTGGCGCGGCCGCTGACGACGACGAAGAGCTCGTTCGCCTCGGTGTCGGTCACCACGCCGGGCGTGATCTGCCAGATGCCGCGCAGCTGCTTGCCGTCGGCGGACTCCCAGAGCACCTTGCCCGTCACGGCGGGGTCGCCGGAGACGATCTGGGCCGGATCCAGCGGCTCGGGTTCGAGTTCGGCGTCGGGAATGTGCACGGCGAAGGACGGCGTGGCCTGGGAGTTCATGGTCATGAGCGGACACCCTAGGGGCTTGGCCGCCGCCCGGAGCGACGAGGGTCCCCCTCTGGGGCGGGGGGTCGTTCCGCGGTTCGAGTAGGTCCTGCGGCGGAGGGTGGCGGGGTCCCTGGACGACGCACCGCGCGGTTACGCCGAGTTCGACGAGGGGACCGGCCGCGAGCACGTGCTCGATCCGCACGGGGCACCGGCCGACGTACGGCCTGCCTGACCCGGCTCGCCGAAGGGGTGCTCCCGCGCGCGCGTGGAGCACCCCGTTCTCCCGCGCCGGACATCTCCCGCCGGAAGACCGGATCCCGGCACGGAGGGGGCTACTCGTAGTGCCGGGCCTCGAGGACATTCCCGTCCGGGTCAGGGAAGTAGAAGCTGCGCCTGGCCATCCCGCGGGCTCCGAAGGAGTCGTACGAGAAGTCCGAGACGGGGACCGACCGTTCCTCCAGGCGGGCCCGCAGCGCGTCGAACGTGTCTCTAGGGAGGGCCACGCACACATGGTTGACCGGGTGGCCGGCGCTGCCGGCACCCCCGGGAACCATGTTCATGCCCGGTGCCAGAGCCAGCGGGGCGAGGTCGAGGACGGTCTCCTCGTTGAGGCGCACGGAGGGGAAGGGGACCGTTCCGGCGGCGAATTCGGTGACTCTCAGGGACTCCAGGCCGACCGCCTCCTCGTAGAAGTCGGCCGAGGCGACCGGATCGCGTACCCAGAGGACGACATGGTCGAGACGTGGCGAGTTGTCCGTCATGCACCCAGGCTGGTGTCGTACGCCGGAGGTCGCAAGGGTTTGGCCGGGCGCGCCGCTCGCCAGAGATCCAGGGACGGGGAACGTCGACCGACGACAGGAGGCAGGCGCGTGATCGTGGTGTCCGATGAGGTGCGGGAGGCGCTCGACGCGCGCCGGCCGGTGGTGGCCCTGGAGTCGACGATCATCGCGCACGGGCTGCCCCGCCCGCGCAATCTGCAGGTCGCGCTCGAACTGGAGGATGTGGTCCGGGAGGAGGGCGCGGTACCCGCGACGATCGCCGTGCTCGACGGCCGGCCGCAGGTCGGTCTGGACAAGGAACAGCTGGAACGGGTCGCGAACGAGGACGGGATCCGCAAGCTGGGGCACCGCGACCTGCCGCTCGCGGTGGCCGCGGGGGCGAGCGGGGCGACGACCGTGTCCGCGACAGCCCTGCTGGCGGCCCGCGCGGGGATACGGGTGTTCGCGACGGGAGGGCTCGGCGGTGTGCACCGCGAGTGGACGGTGACCCAGGACGAGTCCGCCGATCTGGGCCTGTTGGCGCGCACCCGGATCACGGTGGTGTGCGCGGGCGTCAAGTCGATCCTGGACGTGCCGGCGACGCTGCAGCGTCTGGAGACGCTGGGCGTGGCGGTGGCCGGGTACGGCACGGACCGGTTCCCCGGCTTCTATCTGTCCGACTCGGGGCACCCCGTGGACTGGACCCTGGACTCCCCCGAACAGGTCGCCGAGGTGATGCGCGCCCAGGACGCGCTGGACGCCCCCGAGTCGTCGCTCATCGTCGCGAACCCCGTCCCCGAGGCGGAACAGCTCGATCCCGAGCTCCACGCGCGCGTGCTCGCCGACGCGTTGCACGCGTGCGAGGCGGAGGGCGTGACGGGACAGGCGGTGACGCCTTTCCTGCTCGGCTATCTGGTCCGGCACACGGACGGTGCCTCGCTCGGCGCCAATCTGGCGGCGGTACGCGGCAACGTACGCCTCGCGGGGCGGATCGCGGCGGCCTGGGCGGGGGCGTGAGCGGCACGGATCGGGGCGACCCGGGGCGGGACGTGAGCGGGGTGGACCGCTCGGGGGCCGGAGGGGACGCGGGGAAGGCCGCGGGCGCGCTGCTCGTCGTCGGGGACGTGGTCACGGACGTCGTGGCCCGGCATCGCGGGCCACTGGCGGCCGGCACCGACACGGCCGCCGCCATCCGGACCGTGCCGGGCGGCGCGGGCGCCAATGTCGCGTGCTGGGCCGCCTACGAGGGCTGTGCCGACGTGCGGCTGCTCGGCCGGGTGGGCGGCGACGCCGCGGCGTGGCACGAGCGCGAACTCGCGGCGAGCGGCGTACGGCCCCTCCTGGTCACCGATCCGGAAACACCGACCGGGACGGTGATCTGCCTGGTGGACACCGGCGCGTCGGCGGAGCGCACGTTCCTCACGGACAGCGGGGCGTCTCTTCGGCTCGCACCGGACGACTGGTCGCCCGCGCTGCTCGACGGGGTCGCGCGGCTGCATCTGTCGGGCTACCTGTTCTTCTCCGGGCCGAGCCGGGCGCTGGTGTCGGTGGCACTGGAGTCGGCGCGAGCGCGAGGGGTGCCGGTGAGCCTCGACCCCGCGTCGGCGGGTTTCCTCACCGAGCTGGGCGTGGACCGCTTCCTCGAACTCGCCGAGGGCGTGGACGTCCTGCTGCCCAGCCGTGACGAGGCGGGCCTGCTGACGGGGCTGCCCGATCCGGCCGACGCGGCGGCCAAGCTGAGCCGCCATTTCCCCTTGGTCGTCGTCAAACAGGGAGGTGCCGGGGCCCTGGTGGCCCGTTCCGGAACCGTCCGGGCCCATGTCCCGGCGCTGCCCGCGACGCCGCGTGACACGACGGGCGCCGGTGACGCGTTCACCGGCGCGTTCCTCGCCGCACTGCTCGCGGGCGCCGGCTCCGAGGAGGCGGCGAGGGCGGGGTGCGCGGCGGGGGCGAAGGCGGTGGAGCGGGTCGGCGGAAGACCGCCGTCGGGAAGTCGACGGCGAGGAGGAGGAGACACGCGGGTTCGCTGAACGCCCGACCCGTATGAGGTCGCGCCCGGGAACCCCATGCCCGACTCCCGCGTCGCGTTCAGTTCTTGCGCCCCCAGGCCGAGATCATCGGTGCGGTCGCCAGATCCATGGACCCGGCCGCGACGTTCGCCAGATGCCGGTCGATCTCCTCCTGGGTGGCCAGGCCCGCCGTGACGAGCTGGTCGCGGATCTGACGGATCGTCGCGGATTCCAGGGTGGCGCAGGCGAGTGAGGTGACAGGGAAGTAGGCGTCGGCCTCCACGCCCCGCAGTCCCGCCTCCCGGAGGAGCCGCGGGAGTTTGCGGCCGTAGGCGAGGTCGGCACCGCGCTCGGCGAGCAGCTTACGGAAACCCTGGCGCAGCCGGTTCGCCAGCTGCTGCTCGGGGCCGTACTCGTCGGGGCAGAGCAGAGGCTGCAAGGCGGGATCGGCGTCCTCGACCAGGATCCGGCCGCCGGGCCGCAAGGACTTGATCATCGACCGCAAAGCCCGCTCCCGGTCCGGCACATGAACCAGGACGAGCCGGGCGTGCACGAGGTCGAAGCCCTCCCCCGGCGGTTCCTCGGCACCCACGTCGTGGACGCGGACCTCGACGGGCGAGCGGGCGACGGACGCCGCCCACGAGGTGTCGATGTCGGTCGCGACGACCTTCCCCGTCGGACCGACCTTCTTGGCGAGCCAGGACACGACGGACGTGCCGCCCGCCCCGACCTCCCAGCAGCGCCAGCCGGACCCGGCGCCGAGGCGCTCCAGGTGCCTGAACGTCGTGGGGTCGAAGAGGGTGGCGAAGGCGTCGAAACGCTGTCCCGCCTCGGTCTGCTGGTTGTCGAGGAGATACCCGTCGGCTCGCGTCATGGGGAGATCATCCCAGTTGACCCGCTTGTCCGGAATCGCCGACGCTCCCGTTGTCGGCACCCGCGTCACCCGACGAGTACCGCCGCGGCACGGCACCACGCCCCACCACGTGCCACCACATGCGGCCGAGCCGTCCGAGTGTCCCGCATCACGGAACGGAATGCTCCGTTCCCACAGCCTTTTCCGGTGTCCGATCAGGCCTGGCAGACTGGCCCGCCAGGCGCAGAGTGCGGCCCGAGGAGATCCACGCGAGGAGATCCAGATGTCCATGGCAGGGAATTTGCGGAAGGTGACGGCTCTCGGTGCGGTCGACGGCCTCCGCAAGGTGGCGCGGCTGACGCGGCGGCGCACCCGTGTCGACCTGAGCCACCCCGCCCGGTCGCCGTTGGGCTCCGCGGTGGTGAACTGCGTGGCGTACCAGAACGGTGCCAGGATCCCCGAGGGCCGCGATCTGGTCGACACCGTGGAGCGGATCCGCAAGCACGACGAGGGATTCGTCTGGCTCGGCCTGCACGAGCCGACCGACCTGGAGTTCGCGGGCATCGCCGAGCTCTTCGACCTCCATCCCCTCGCCGTCGAGGACGCCGTCGAGGCGCATCAGCGCCCGAAGCTGGAGCGGTACGGCGACACCCTGTTCGCGGTGTTCAAAACCGTCTGCTACGTGGAGCACACGGAGTTGACGGCGACCAGCGAAGTGGTGAACACCGGCGAGATCATGCTGTTCGTCGGGCCGGACTTCGTCATCACCGTGCGGCACGGACGACACGGGTCGCTGGGCCCGCTGCGCGAGGAGCTGGAGTCCGATCCGCAGCAGCTGTCCAAGGGGCCGGCCGCGGTCCTGCACGCGATCGCGGACCACGTGGTCGACGAGTACGTCAACGTCACGGACTCGGTGCAGGCCGACATCGACCAGGTCGAAGCCGATGTGTTCGCGGAGGACGGCGCACGCACGGACGCGGGCCGCATCTACCAGCTCAAGCGCGAACTCCTCGAACTGAAGCGGGCGGTGGTCCCGCTCGCCCGGCCGGTCCAGGAGCTGGCGACCCGGCCGATCCGAGTGGTCGACCCGGAGATACAGGCGTACTTCCGGGACGTCTCCGACCATCTGCTGCGGGTCACCGAGCAGATAGCCGCCTTCGACGAACTGCTCAACTCGATCCTGCAGGCTCATCTCGCGCAGGTGACGGTGGCGCAGAACGAGGACATGCGGAAGATCACGGCGTGGGCGGCGGTCATCGCCGTTCCGACCATGGTCTGCGGCGTGTACGGCATGAACTTCGACAACATGCCCGAACTGCACTGGAGGTTCGGCTACGCCATCGTCATCGGCGTCATATCCATCGCCTGTCTCGTCCTCTACCGGGGGTTCCGGCGCAACGGCTGGCTCTGACACGTCTCTCGCCCGGCACGGCCGGCCGGACGAGAGTGCGCGTCGCGTACCCCGCAGGGACCGGAGACACGAGCGGGTGACTCACTTCGCTTGCCTTCGGACTGATCGCCCGGTCGAGCCGAGTCGGGCCGGGCCGGGTCAGTCGGGCCCGGGCAGGGTCGGTCGGGTCAGGTCGGTTGGGCCGGGTCAGGTCAGTCGGGCCGGGTCAGGTCAGTCGGGCCGGGTCGGTCAGTCGGGTAAGTCGGGTCGGGAGGGTCGACGGGGTCAGCCCGTCGCGCTGCTCGCACCCCTCGCGTAGACACTCTCGACCCAGGCGGCGAGTTGTTCGTCGCTGACGTGCTGGGCGAGGTCGGCCTCGCTGATCATGCCGACCAGTCGTTTGTTCTCGATCACCGGAAGCCGGCGGATCTGGTGCCCCTTCATCTCCTGGAGCACTTCGCCGATGTCGGCGTCGGCTTCGATCCAACGCGGGGTGCCCTGGGCCATCTCGCCCGCGGTGACCCGTGCGGGGTCGTGGCCCATGGCCACGCAGCCGACGACGATGTCGCGGTCCGTGAGGATGCCGCAGAGGCGTTCGTTCTCGTCGCTGATGGGCAGGGCGCCCACGTTGAGCTCGCGCATCAGCTGGGCGGCGCGGTCCAGGGTTTCGTGGGCGGGGATCCACTGGGCACCACGATGCATGATGTCTCCGGCGGTGGTCATGTAGTACCTCCCGGTGCCGGACGGCCGGCGCGGCGCGGAGCACACCGCTAGTCCCGGCGCCCTACATTCTCGCCGCGCCCCAGGGGCTACGCACCTGGGCGACCACCGAGGGGACGGGGCCGGCCTTCGTGATCAGCCGTTCCACGCGGGGTGCCGGGGGTCGTCGGCGCGCACCAGGACGTCGGCCGCGCCGGCCGGGTCCCCCTCGCTCTCGTAGCGGGCGAAAGCGGGGAGGGTCCAGTGCTCCCCCTCGGGGGTGCGGCGGCGCAGGGCGCCCGGGGAGAGGAGTACGTGGACGCTGAGGTCGAACGGGAACCAGTGGCGCAGGAGGAGGGGGCCATGGAGCAACAGGATTCCGCCGGGCGGGAGTTGGACGTAGGGGCTGCGGGTGGCCCGGTCGGTGGCGGGGTCCCAGAGGTCGGGCAGGAGCCTGCCGTCGCCGCCGGGTTCGAGGGGACCGAAGACCTCGCGCCAGAGAGCGCCGGTGTCGAACCAGCCGTCGTAATAGGCGTCGACGTCCTGGTGGCCGTATTCGAACCGGAGCGACGCGGGACGCAGGAAGCCGTCCGCACCGACGACCAGCGAGGAACGGCCGCGTACGCGCAGCGCCTCGGAGACGCGGTGCGCGAGTTCGCCGGGGCGGGCGGCCGGGGCTCCGTCGAAGGCGATGCGTGGCCAGGGGCTGCCGTCGTCCGGTTTCAGGTCGAGCAGGCGGTCGGCGAGGAGGTCGCCGAGCCGTTCCCAGGTGATCGCTTCGAGTCGCACAGGGCCCATGATGCCGCGATCGGTAAGGGGCCCGGTGGGCGAGGCCCGCGGCGAGCGGGCGCGGCCGGCATCGCGTGGCCGGGACGCTGGTCGTGCGAAGGCGCCGTCGGACGACGTAGATGTCGGGCCGGTGCGGGGAAGGAACCGTGTATGGCACCGATGGCTGCTCCCCCGTACCGGAACGGGCTTCTCGTCGTCCAGCCGCTCAAGAAGCGGCACTGTGCCGAGTGCCGGAGCGGGCCGCTCCCTCTGCTGGTGCTGGAGGAGGGGGCACCTCGGTGTCTGGACTGCGTGGATCTCGGGCACCTGGTGTTCCTGGCGCGCGGCGACTCCGCGCTGACGCGCAGATCGCGGGAGGGCAGCACGCTGTCGGCCGTGGTCGTGCGGTTCAACCGGCGGCGGGGCCGGTACGAGCGGCAGGGCGTCCTGGTCGAGGAGGCGGCCCTCGCCCGGGCCGAGGAGCGGTGCCTGGCGGACGCGGAGGCACGTCGGCGACGCCGGGCGCGGGACGCGCGGCGGCGGGAGGCGGAGGACGTCCGCTTCACGGACGCGTTCGCGCGGGAGATACGCCGGCTGTATCCGCACTGTCCGGCCGACCGGGCGCGAGCGATCGCCGCGCATGCCTCGGTGCGCGGCAGTGGGCGGGTCGGGCGGAGCTCGGCGGGCCGCGCGCTGTCCGAGGCGGCGGTGACCGCGGCGGTCCGCGCGTCCGTGCGGCACACGGAGACCCCGTACGACCAGTTGCTGATGGGCGGCGTTCCGCGGCACGAAGCGCGCCGCCTGATCGCGGCCACGGTGGACACGAGGCTCTGGGAATGGCGCGAGGACATCACCGCGCGGGCGTGAGCGGACAGAGGACCGGGGCCGCTCGGGCGTGAGCCGACAGAGGACCGGGGCCGCTCGGGTGTGAGCCGACAGAGGCCTGGTTCCGCTCGGCCGTCGAGACGGATGGGCCGGGGCGGCTCGGACCAAATAGGGAGGGCCGGGACCGCCCGGAACGGAACGGACCGGACCGGACCGGACAGGGCAGCGCAGGGTGGGAGCGCTGAACCGCGGTGGGCGGGGGTGCGTGAATCGGGCTGGGCGGGAGTACGTGCACCGGACCGGGCACCCGGGCCGTGGAGGCGGAGATGTGCCGTCACCACGACGGGTGGTGGACGGTCGCGCATGTGTCCGCGTCGCTCGGCCATGGCGACTGCCGTCGTAGCGGATTTCACTTGTGGTGACGGTTGGGGCTGTGCAGGATCTTGGGCTTGGCGGTTACGACGCGGGAGTGGACATGATCGACGGACCGTATTTCGTGCTGACGCTGTTGGGGGCGCTCGGCTGCGGGCTGGTGGCGGGGGTGTTCTGCGGCTTCTCGACCTTCGTGATGAGGGCGCTCGCGAAGCTGCCGCCGGCGCAGGGGGTCGCCGCGATGAACGCGATCAACGTCGCCGCGGTCCGTCCCCCGTTCATGCTGGTGTTCATGGGGTCGGCGGTGCTGTGCGCGGTGCTGGCGGTGGTGACGTTCGTGCTGTTGCCGGCCGAGGGGACGGTGGAGTTGCTGCTCGGCAGCGCGCTGTATCTGTTCGGCTCGTTCGGGGTGACGATCGCGGCGAACGTCCCGCGCAATGACGCGCTGCTGAAGCTGGAGTCCGGGACACCGGAGGCCGCCGTCTACTGGCCCACCTATGTGCGCGAGTGGACGATGTGGAATCACGTGCGCACGGTCGCGTCGGCCGCCGCGGCGGTGTCGTACACGCTCGCCCTCACCTGAGCCGTCCGCCCGCTCTCGTCCGGCCCTGGCCAGAGCCCTGGTCGGAGCCTCCGCGTACGCCGTCGTCCGGGGCGGCGCCGCGTGCGGAGGCGACGTATCGTGGCGGGAAGGGAGTGCTGTCCGGATTCCGCGGCCGATCACGGCTGCCGACGGCCGTGCGGCCCCGCACCGGTACGCGTACATGAGGGAGACGGCCATGGCCGATCCCAAGGGTTTCATGACCACACCGCGCCAGGAGAATCCGCGCCGGCCCGTCCAGGAGCGGGTGCGGGACTGGAACGAGGTGTACGTTCCCGGAGCCCTGCTGCCGATCATCGAGAAACAGGCCGACCGCTGCATGGACTGCGGCGTCCCCTTCTGTCATGACGCCTGCCCCCTGGGCAACCTGATCCCCGACTGGAACGACCTCGTCTCGCGCGACGACTGGCGGGCGGCGAGCGACCGGTTGCACGCCACGAACAACTTCCCCGAGTTCACCGGGCGGTTGTGCCCCGCGCCGTGCGAGGCGGGCTGTGTGCTGGCCATCAACCAGCCCGCGGTCACCATCAAGAACGTCGAGGTCGCCATCGCCGACCGTGCCTGGGAGGACGGGTTCACACCGCCGCGTCCGCCGGACCGGCTGTCGGGGCGGACGGTCGCGATCGTCGGATCGGGGCCCACCGGGCTGGCCGCGGCACAGCAGTTGACTCGGGCCGGGCACACGGTGGCCGTGTACGAACGGGCCGACCGGATCGGCGGCCTGATGCGGTACGGGATCCCCGCGTTCAAGATGGAGAAGCGGCACCTGAACCGGCGGCTGGCCCAGATGCGCGCGGAGGGGACCAAGTTCCGTACGTCGACGGCGATCGGCGCCGACATCGGGGCGACCGAGCTCAAGGCCCGCTACGACGCCGTGATTCTCGCGCTGGGGGCCACGGCCTGGCGCGAACTGGACGTGCCCGGGCGAGAGTTGTCCGGCATTCATCAGGCGATGGAGTATCTTCCGCTGGCCGACCGGGTGTGCGAGGGAGATCTGGAGGTCTCCCCGTTGTCCGCGGCGGGCAGGCACGTGGTGATCGTCGGCGGCGGTGACACCGGAGCCGACTGCCTGGGGACGGCCGTGCGCGAGGGTGCCGCGTCCGTGACCCAGCTCGACATCTATCCGCAGCCGGAGGCCGAGCGCGACGAGGACGTCGAGCCGTGGCCGACGTATCCGAAGATCTACCGGCTCTCCGCGGCGCACGAGGAGGCCGGGACGCTGGGCACGGCACCCGCCGCGGACGCGGACGCGCGGCTGTTCGCCGCGTCCACGCTCCATTTCGACGGAGGCGCTGACGGGCGGGTGAGCTCGCTGCATCTCGTCGAGGTCGACGAGCGACGCCGCCCGGTCCCCGGTTCGGGGCGGACCCTGCCCGCCGACCTCGTGCTGCTCGCCCTCGGCTTCTCGGGCCCGGACCGGCACGACGGCCTGATCGACCAGCTGGGACTGGCACTCGAGCCGCGCGGCACGATCACCCGGGACGCGGACTTCGCCACGAACGTCCCCGGGGTGTACGCCGCCGGGGACGCGGCACGCGGCCAGTCGCTCATCGTGTGGGCGATCGCCGAGGGCCGGGCGGTCGCCGCGGCCGTGGACCGGGCCGTGAGCGGATCGGCGCGCCTGCGGCTGCCGGCCCCGATCGGACCGTACGACCGCCCCATGACCGCCTAGCGCCGAGATCAGCGCCGAGAACCGCCCGCGAGGCGCGGGCCGGACCCCGGCCGGACGGCGCCTCAGCGGCGTTCGTCCGTGCCGGCCACCTTCGCCGTCGACAGGGCGACCCTGTTCCAGGTGTTGATCGCGAAGATCAGCGCGAGGACGTGGCCCAGCTCCCGGTCGTCGAAGTGGGCTGCCGCGTCGGCGTAGACGTCGTCGGGCACACCCGCGTCGGCGACCAGGGTCACCGCCTCGGTCAGGGCGAGGGCGGCCCGCTCCTTCGGCGTGAAGAAATGACGGGCCTCGCGCCAGACCGCGACCATGTGCAGCCGGTTCTCGCTCTCGCCGGCCTTACGGGCGTCGTTGGTGTGCATGTGGAGGCAGTACGCGCAGTGGTTGAGGTGCGAGGCACGGATCTGGATCAGCTCGACGAGGGCCGGGTCGAGCCCCTCGCGGGCCGCCGCGTCGAAGCCGATGAGGGCGCGGAAGACCTTCGGGGCGGACTTCGCGAGGTCGAGCCGGGCGGCTCGGGGCACGGCCGCCCCACCGGCCCCACCAGCGCCGACCGTGCCGGCAGCACCGACCGTGCCAGCAGCACCCGCCGCGGCCGTCGCGGCCGTCGCGGTGCTCGTGTCCGTCGTGATGGCCGTGTCCGTCGCGGTGCTCGTGTCCGTCGCGGTGTTCGTGTTCGTCGTCATGACCATGAATCTACGGGCCGGATAGACCGGCTGTAGGGTGCATTTCCATGGCGGAATCATGGGTCAATTCTGCGGAGCGGATCGGCGCCGATCTGCACCTGGAGCTGTCGGGTCCCGGCGGGCGGCGGGCCGCGCTGACCCGTGCGCTGCGCGAGGCCGTTCGCGGCGGGAGGCTCGTGCCGGGCACCCGGCTGCCGCCGTACCGCTCGCTCGCCGCGGACCTCGGCGTCGCGCGCAACACGGTCGCCGACGCGTACGCCGAGCTCGTCGCCGAGGGCTGGCTGACCGCCCGGCAGGGCTCGGGCACCCGGGTCGCCGCGGGGGTGACTCCCCCGCACGGGAGGCAACGGGCGGGCGCCGCCTCGGGCGCTCCCGCGCGCGTGCCCAAGAAGGCGCCCCGCGCGCGTGGTCCCCGGCACGACCTGCGGCAGGGCACTCCGGACGCGTCGTCGTTCCCGCGCGCCGCCTGGCTGGCGTCGGCTCGCCGGGCCCTCCAGCAGGCGCCCAACGAGGCTTTCGGGCCGGGTGATCCGGCCGGGCGGGCGGAGCTGCGGGAGGCGCTCGCGGAGTACCTGGCACGGGCGCGCGGGGTGCGCACGGAGCCCGGACGGATCGTGATCTGTTCGGGCTTCGCGCATGCCCTGCGCCTGCTCTTCCCGCAGGTCCTTCGGGGGCCGCTGGCGGTCGAGTCGTACGGTCTCGGCTTCCACCGGCAGCTCCTGGCCGACGCCTCCGTACGGACCGTGCCCCTGCCGCTGGACGAAGACGGCGCGCTGGTGGGCGAGTTGGGGCGGGAGCGGGCCGTACTGCTCACGCCCGCGCACCAGTTCCCGACCGGCGGCCCGCTGCACGCCGAGCGGCGTGCGGCGGTGGTCGACTGGGCACGCGCGCGAGGCGGGGTGATCCTGGAGGACGACTACGACGGGGAGTTCCGCTACGACCGCAAACCCGTGGGCGCGTTGCAGGGGCTGGACCCGGAGCGGGTCATCCACATCGGCTCGGTCAGCAAGAGCCTGTCACCGGCACTGCGCCTCGGCTGGATGGTCCTTCCGGAGCGGTTCGTCGACCCCGTGCTGGAGACCAAGGGCGAACGGGAGGCGTGGGCGAGCGCGTTGGACCAGCTGACGCTCGCGGACTTCATCGGCTCCGGTTCGTACGACCGTCATGTGCGGCGGATGCGGCAGCGGTACCGGGGGCGGCGCGACCGGCTGGTGGCCACGCTCGCCGCGCGGGCGCCGCACGTCGAGGTCACCGGGATCGCGGCCGGGCTGCACGCGGTACTGCGACTGCCGCCGGGGACCGAGCGGTCGGCCGTCAAGGCGGCCGTCTGGCAGGGGGTCGCACTCGACGGGCTCGCCGAGTTCCGGCACCCGGGGGCGGCGATGTCCGCGCCGGACGGGCTGGTGGTCGGGTATGCGACGCCCGCGGAACATGCCTACGGGGCGGCGCTGGACGCACTGTGCGACGTACTGCCGCCCGGCTGAGCGCGCCCGACCCGGCGCCGCGCCGACGGCCGGCCGACGCCAGGAGCGTTCCCTCGGCCGTCCCGTCGCATCGCGCCGTGGAGGACCCGCACCCCGAACGCCCGCACCCCGCCGCCGCGTCCCGGTACCCGGGAGACGCGACGGCGGGGTGCGCGACTGCCTCGAAGACCTACGGTTTGCGTGCCACCGCCCCGTACCCGGGGATGACCCCGTCGTCCTGGCCCGGCACCGGCTCGCCCAGTTCCGGGTGCCACTCGTGGACCACCGAGACGCCCGGCTCGACCAGGTCGAGGCCGTCGAAGAAGCGGCTGAACTCCTCGCGGGAGCGCAGTGCCAGGGTGACGCCCGCCGCCTTGAGCTTCTCGATCGCCGCCGCCGACTCCTCGGGGGTGAAGTCGGCGGTGGCGTGGGTGACCATCAGGTAGCTGCCGGAGGGCAGTTCGGACAGCAGGCGGCCGACCAGGGCGTGCGCGCCGTCCGCGTCGGAGACGAAGTGGAGCAGCGCCACGAGGGAGAGCGCCACGGGCCGGTCGAAGTCCAGGATCTTCCTGGCCCCGTCGAGAATGGCGTCCGGGTCCCGCACGTCGGCCTGCAGATACTCGGTCACTCCCGTGTCCGAACTGCGCAGCAGGGCTGCCGCGTGGGCCAGCACGACCGGGTCGTTGTCGCAGTACACGACCCGCGCGTCGGGTGCGACGGCCTGGGCGATCCGGTGGAGGTTCGGCTCGGTCGGGATGCCGGTGCCGATGTCGAGGAACTGCCGCACACCGTTCTGGGCCAGCCAGCGTGTGGCACGGTGGATGAAGGCGCGGTTGACCCGGGCCATCACCGGCACCCTCGGGTCGAGGGCGAGCATCTGCCGGCCCATTTCCTCGTCGACGGGGTAGTTGTCCTTGCCGCCGAGATACCAGTCGTACATCCGCGCGGGATGCGGCTTGCTCGTGTCGATCTCGATGGGGGTCTACCCGGTCATGACGGTCTCCGTAAGTCCGCGCCGTAGTAAGTGATCAACTCAGAACCAAGCTCAGGAAAGTCGGGGAAAAGAGAACTCAAGTCGTTCAGGAGAGAAGGAAGTCCGCCTCTCCCGCTTTCGCGCCCTGGATGAACGCCGTCATCTCGCCGGGCGTATAGATGAGGGCGGGTCCGTCCGGGTCCGCCGACTGGCGCACGGCGATACGGCCGTCGGCGAGTTTCATCGCCTCCAGGCAGTTGCCGCCGTTTCCGCCGCTCCACGGCTTGTGCCAGCCCTCGCTGCCCAGTTCACGGGCGGGCATTCCGTTGTAGATGCGCACGTTGCCTATTCGCGAGTTGATGCGTTCCGGCTTGATGCGTTCCATTCACAGCTCCTTGCGGAGATCCTGGAGGATCTCCTTCGTGCGATGTGCCGTAGCGGCTTGAGCCGCCATGCGGTCCATGACCTCCAGGTGGGTCGCCACCTCGGAACGCGCGTCCAGGTAGACGGCGCCGGTCAGGTACTCGCTGTAGACCATGTCCGGGAGTTCCGGCATGGCAAATCGGAACAGCACGAAGGGCCCGTACGTGCCGGGGTGCGGGCCCGAGGAGAACGGGATCACCTGCAACGTCACGTTGGGCAGCTTCGTGGCCTGGAGCAGCTTGTCGATCTGCGCGCGCATCACCTCGGGGCCGCCGATGGTGCGGCGCAGCGCCGTCTCGTCCATGACGGCCCAGATCCGGGGTGCGTCGTCACGTGTCAGCAGATTCTGGCGTTGCATGCGCAGCGCCACGTGGCGCTCGATGTCCTCGGGCCTGGTCTGCCCGATGGCGCCCGCCTTCAGGACGCCGCGGGCGTAGTCCTCGGTCTGCAGCAGGCCGGGGACGAAGTGGGGTTCGTACGAGCGCAGGAGGGCGGCCGCGCCCTCCAGGCTGACGTGCATGGAGAACCAGTCGGGCAGGATGTCGTGGAACCGCTGCCACCAGCCGGGTTTGTTGGCGTCCTCGGCCAGTTGGACAAAGGCCTCGGCCTCCTCGTCGCTGACGCCGTACGACTTCAGCAGGAGCTGGAGGTACGGAATCTTGAGGGAGACCTCCGCCATCTCCATGCGGCGGACCGTGGCGGGGGCGACGCGCAGGATCCGCGCGGCCTCCTCACGCTTGAGACCCGCGCGTTCCCGCAGGTCCAGCAGTCGTCGGCCGAGGACGACCTGACCGACCGTCGGCGCGGAGCGGGGTTCGCTCACGTCCCACCTCCACTGAGTCCGGACAGCCCGGGCGGCGCCGTCCGGGTTCTTCCTCGTCTTCCTCGACGATCCCAACTGGCGCCGCTCGGCTTGCTGTTGCGAGCAGTGTGCCACGCGCCCCCACGGCGTCACACGGCACTCTGCATTTTTCAGAGTGACACTTGCCAAGTGTTCACGGCGGGGAGATAGTGGCAACCGTGATTCCGTCCGCGCCGTTAGGAACAGACGCCGCCGAAGACCGGTTCGGTCTCCGTGCCGCCACGGGGCACCACCCGGGCACGGCAGCCCGCCGCTTCCGCTTCGAGCTGGCCGCACACCCGGGCTCCGTGGCTCAGGCGAGACGCCTGACCCGGTCCCGCCTGTCCGGCTGGGCGGTGTGCGAGGACACCTGCGACACGGCGACCCTCGTGGTCTCGGAGCTGGTCACCAACGCGATCGTGCACGCCGACGGGCAACGCGTCGTCTGCGAGCTGCAGGACGCGGACGAACTGGTACGCATAGCCGTGTATGACGAGGGATGCGCTCCGGGTGAGCCGCATCCCTCCCCGCAACGGCCCGACGAGGAGCACGGGAGGGGATTGCTTCTCGTCGCGGCAGTGTCCAGGGCCTGGGGGGCCCAGGACACCGGGCCCGGCCTGCTGGTGTGGGCGGAGCTCGCGCGCTCGGCAGGCCGGGCCGATGACACCGCCGACGCGGACACCGGTCCGCGGGCGGATCTGGGCTGGAGCGCGAAGAAGCCCCCGAACGACGGTCGGGGCACGGGAGCGGAGGGGTTCTGGGGGGCGGGAACCGTGGGGGTCCCCCGGATTCCCTCCGCTCGGAGTCTGGATCGGGACGGGAATCGAGACCTGGATCGGGGGAGCCTGTGAGCCGTACGTCGGCGGCGGGGTCCGCCGCGCAGGTCCTGAGCCTGGACACGCTGGTCCGGATGAAGCGCGGACGGCCCGCGCCCGGGCCGCTGAGGCGCCTCCCTGTTCCCGAGGGCATGAAGGTGCCGCTGGGCTGTGACGCGGTGTCGGTGCCCGCCCGGTTCGGACCGCTGCTGCTGCCGAGGCTGCCGCGCGTGGGCTGCGTCTACGCGGACCCGGCGCACTGGTGGTGGATCGTGCCTTCCGACTCCGACGTCGCTCTGGAGTGGCCGTCGCCCGCCCACTATGTCGCGGGGGCTGTCGTACCGGACTCGCCCCGGATTCCCGGGCTCATCCACAAACCGGATGGCACGCTTCCGTATACCCCGCCGATACCGCTGTATCTGGCCCTGTGCCGGGTCACGGGGACGACACCCGTTTGGTCGCGCCCGATCAGCGCGTGAGCCGGTCCGGGGCCCGCTGGGGGCTCACCGGGTGCCGGGCGGCCTCCCGGCGGTTCCGCAGGGACCCGCACGGCTTCCGCCGTTGCGCGCGACCGGCTCACGTCGGACGAGCAGCTCATGGTGGACGAACGGCCCATGGTGGACGAGCGGCCATGATCAACGAGCGACTCCCGGTGGACAAGCCGCCCATGGTGGATGCGCGGCTTACGGTCGAAAGGTGTCCGCCGGTGCCCCGGGCACCCGCGCCCCGGCGCGACCGGTCCGGCACGGACCTCACTCGACGCCGTCGCCACCGCCCACGACGACCAGGAACGCGTCGGAGGCGAGATCCATGACGACCTCCGCGGCCTGGCCCTCCTGACGGCGCGCCTGTGCGAACTCCTCCGCGGGCCACGACCCGCGCGGTCCGCCGGCCGGAAAGCGCTCCAGCACCATTCGCCCGTTCACCCTGTACCTCCATGTCGCGCTGCTCTGGAGAGTAAAACGCCTGCCATGGGGTGAACGGCTCGGGTAGTGACGGTACTGAGACGAAGTCGACACTCCGTCCCGGGCCCGCTGTGAGGGACGTGACGGTCCCGCGTGACGGAAGCGACAGGCCCGTACGCGTCGGGTCAGTCCTCGTACTCGTCGTGGTACCGGACGAGTTCGCTGCCCGCGGGCGCTCCCCGTACGGATGCGCGCCCCTTGGGCTCCTCCCACTCCTCCTGGCGCCCCAGCGCGGTGAGATCCAGGAGGGAGGTCGTGGAGCCGAGCCCGTCGAGCCCGCGTTCGTACGTGGAGTACGTGTGGAAGACGCGGTCGCGGTCCCGCAGGAAGCAGCGACAGGTTCCGTGGCCTCACACCGCGACCGGCCGCGTGGGCGCCGCCCGGAGTCCCGCGTGCTCGCGGCGCTCGGCGAGTTCGCCGAGGAGTTCGCTGATCCGGTCGGTGTGCCGGGGCGTGAGCCGGCCGGTGTCGTCGAGCTGCACGGCGCACGCCGTGGTCGTGTCGACGAGCCGTTCCAGGGTCGACGCGACCTCGTCCGTTCCCTCGGAGTGCCGCGCCAGGGCGGGGAGTTCGGCGGCGGCGAGGTCGATCGCGGCACGGGCCTCGGCGAGCGCGCGATAGGCCTCCCGGCGCAGGACCCAGCGGCCCGTGCGGTCACCGGCCGTGCCGTCGCTCAGCACATGGGCGAGATAGACGTCCGCCGCCTCCGTGGCCCGGGTGAGCCTCGCCCGTACGGTCCCACCGCGCTGGCCGAGCGTCGGCAGATGCCCGACGAGGAGCACGATCACGCAGGCCAGCAGCGTCTCCGCGATCCGGTTCCAGGAGGCCTGCGGCTCGCCGCCGACCATCACGAGGGCGAGGACGAGGACGGTGACGACGGCGGTCTGCGCGGCGAAGTGCCGGGTGGCGACGGGGATGAGGGCGCCGCTGACCGCGACCAGGGCGACGAGTCCCTCCGGCCGCGGCAGCAGGACGGCGAGCCCCGCGAAGGCGACCGCGCCGAGGACGGTTCCCGCCGCCCGGCACAGCACGCGCGAGGCGAGCGGCCCGAGATCGGGCTTGACGAGGAAGACGGCGGTCGCGGGAAGCCAGTACCAGTGCGGGTGGTTGCCGTACCAGCGCGCGTGGTGCAGGGCCTGGGCCACCGCGACGCTCGCGCCGAAGCAGAGGGCGACCCGGATCCCGTACTCGCGCCCCGCGGAACCGAGAGCGGTGCGTACGAGGGAGCCGACGGTGCGCCGCCGGGCGTGCAGGGCGTTCCCGAAGCCGCGGTCGAAGGCTTCGGCGGCGCCCAGCAGGGCGTCGTGGAGGGCGCGCAGCGCGGGCACGACGGACGTGCTCCCGTGCGGGCCGGACCGGGCACCGGGGACGACGGGCGCCGGCAACGGCCCGGTGGGCGCGCCGGTCCGGACGGCGACGGCGAGCCGCCGGGGGCCTTCGGCGGCCCGCGCGGGCACGGCCTCGCCCGACCAGGCGAGCGCGGTCGCGGCCTCGGCGAGCGGCAGCGCGGCGGCGTACTGCGCGTGCAGTCGCCGCTCGGCCGCGGAACTCGCGTATCGCCGGATCCGCGGCCCGGTGAGCGCGTCCTGCGCGTGGTCGAGGGCGGCGGTCAGCGCGACGCGCCGCCGGGTCGCGTCGGGTCCGCCCGCGGCGAGCAGCAGCCGGGCGATGGCGTCGTACACGCCGCCGACGGCGTCCCGCTCCCCGTCGAACCGGTAGTCCCCGGGGTTCACCGCGGTCGTGGGCAGGGCGAGCCGCACCGCGAGCAGCCAGCCGGCCCCGCCGAGGAAGAACAGCGCGCGCTCCCATCCCGGTTCGGGCAGCGGCATCCCGGCGCCGATCGCCGAGGTGACCAGGAGCTGGGTCCCGGCCCCGGAGGCGACGGGGCCGATCGCGCTGACGGCGCCGGCGAGCAGTCCGAGCGCGGTGAGGACGAGGGTGAGCGTCACGGCGCCGGTGTGCTGTCCCGCGTACGACCCGAAGAGCAGGCCGGCGGCCCCGGCGAGGGCGGGCACCCCGAGCCGTTCGACGGCGACCCGTCGGCTCCCGGGCCGGTCGTTGATCCCCGCCAGCATGGCGCCGAGTGCGGCGACCACTCCGAGGGAGGTACGACCGCTCAGTACGGCCACGAGCAGCAGCGGCCCGGCGGCGAGGGCCCCCCGCAGGACCGCGTTCCAGGGGACGGGTCCGCGCTGCGCGCGCAGCGCGTGGGCGAGCCAGGGTGGTACGGCGAGAAGGGTGAGGCGGCGCACGGGGCTCCTGTCGGGCGAGGGCGGAGGGTGCCTTCGGGCGACGTCGGCCGGGCTCGTGTCGTTACCAGGGTAGTGCGCGGTGCGCGCGGGAAGAGAACGTGAGCGTTTCCACGATGTGAAACTCCGCAGGAGGACCGTGTTCTCGGTGGAGGCGATCACCGCGTGAACGCGTCCGCGGCGAGGTGCGGCAGCAACCGGTCCGTGCGGCGACGCGTCCGCGCGGCATCAGGTCCGTGCGGCATCAGGTCCGTGCGACATCAGGTCCGTGCGGCGGCGAGGTGAGGGTCACCGGGCCGGGAGGGTGTGGTCGCGCGTGGGGCGAGGGAGCGGGTCCGAGGGCGTAGCCGGCCCCCGGACCCTGTGATGCCACCATGTCGCACGCCGGCACGCTTGAGGACCCAGGTCAGTCGTTATGTCGCCGCGTCCTGCCTTTGGACCACCACGCATCGAGCTGCGCGGGCTGGACTTGAACCAGCATCTCGACGTACTGGGGCCTGGGCCCGGTCGATCCGGCGATCGGCGGCGAATACTGAGTCTGGAGCAAGAGTCTGAGATTGATCACGGTCTGCCTCTGCCGAGTTGGGCTACCGCGGCGCGTGGACACTCCGTGGATCCGGAGTGCCGCTTGGTGCCGCGGGGAGGACTCGAACCTCCACTGGAACCGTGCATTCACGACAAGCTTCAGGTTCAGCTTGCGCTCCTCGCGCACCCCGGCCGTGGTGCGTGGTGGCCGGGGAGTTCAGAGGCTACCCCTGTGCGAACAGGTAGCCGAAAACCGCGTCCCCGACACGCTGGTCGACGACGTCCGCGCCGTTGGCCTCCTCGCGGGCGAACTTGACCGCCTGCTGCAACTTCTCGACACGGTCGAGGAGTTCGTTCACGCGCCGCGCGGGCAGGGCGCCGGAGAACTTGACGGTGGTCCAGTACCCGACGGGGATGTCCTCGTAGTACACCTCGACCTGGGCCGGGTGCTTCTCGGTGGCCTCGGCCTTGACGTGGTTCCGAGGCACCTTCTTCGTACGGAGCGTCCGCACCGGCTCGGTCTTCCAGGCGTCGGTGGACGGGTCCCGTACCCAGGACTCGGAGGCGTCGAGGACGGGCAACTTCCGTACGAAGGTGTTGAGATCGGTGAGCTGCTTCTCGAGGAACAGCAGATACGAGACCGGCACCTGGGCGACGAGCACCCGCCCGTCCACCGACACATCGGCCCTCGCCGTGCAGTTGGCCCAGTCCTTGGTGGCGGTCACGTCGAACAGCCGGGTGAGCGTGGCCGCGGTGTCCCGCAGCACGTCCTCGGCCTGCACCTGGACCCGGGTCGACTCGGGCGGCAACTGCTCGCCCTCCTCGTCCTTCGGCTGATACGTCCGCGAGATACCGGCGAGCAACGCCGGCTTCTGCAGGCCATGATGAGCAGCCGTCAGGTCCTGATGGGACTTGGACTTGATGCCCTTCTCCACTGCGATGATCTGATTGAGTTTCGCCACGTCGGTGACCGTAGCAGCGTCGGACCGGATCACTCGAAGGATTATTCGCCCCCGCCGGTTCCCCGCGCGGTCTCCGCCCCGTTCGGGATCGGCCCCGAGAGAGGCGCCCTCTGCCCCGCGGCGACAAACGTCCGCAACCCTAGACAACTCCCTCACCCCTGCGGGGAGAACGACTCCGACTCCACCGCCGCACCGAAGAACGCCTCGGCGTCGGAGACGACGGAGACAAGGGATCCGGGATCCGGCCGCGCGCCCGCCACGAGGTCGTCCACCCCGCGCAGTCCCGCCCGTTCCAGCAGCCTCTTCTCGTTCGTCACCCACTCCCCGCGCGCCGCCAGCACCGCGTGACCGGTCTGCATGGCGGCTGTCGCCAGGGCTCCCGCCACCTCCGTGAGCCGGCCGGCGGGCGCGTGGTGGGCCTTCGCGTAGGCGAGGGTGGCCCGCGCGGTGCCGTACCAGCGTGCGGAGGCGGAGGCGCGCAGCTCGGGCGGGTAGACACGCGGGCGCGGCAGGTCGTCGCCGCGCAGGACACGGTTGACGGCGAGTTCGGCGACGATCAGATAGGTGGGGATTCCGGCGAGGTGGAACAGGAGGGGCTCGACGCGGAAACGGCCGGACCGCGCCTCCGCCACCTCGTGCTCGACGACGTCGAGATCCCGGTAGTGGACGTCGACCCGGCGCCCGTCGATGGTCAGCCAGGCACCGCCGTTGAACACTCCGCCGCCCCAGCCGCCGATCTCGGAGACCTCCCCCTGCCAGCCGACGGCTCTGAGGTCGTCGGGGTCGAAGGCGCCCCGGTAGTAGACCGCCAGGTCCCAGTCGCTGTCCGGACCATGGGTGCCCTGGGCCCGGGAACCGCCGAGGGCCACGGCCCGGACGGCCGGGAGGGCGGCGAGCCGGTCGGCGACGTGCGCGAGGAACTTCTCGTCGTCCGCGTTCACCGGCACAGACCTCCGCTTCTCGGTGTGCATGGGACGAGGATGCCGCCGGGGTGACACCGGCGTCGACCCGGTATCCAACGGCAGGGGGCGCCTTGGTCCACGTCGACACCGGCTCGGCCCGGGTCGCCCCGGCCCACGTCGACCAGGCCGCCCCGCCGCCGCCCGGCCGTCCGACCAGGCGGACCTGCCTCGGTTCGGCCTTCCGGGTAAGGAGCGGTAATTCGGATGCGGGCGCCCGCGCCGAACCCGCACCATCAGCAGGTTGTCCCTCACCCCCTCGACAGGGAGACCTCCATGGTCCAGCGCGTCACCGTTCCCGGCCTCTTCGCGCCGCCCGTCTACGCGCACGCGTCCGTCGTCGAGGCGGGGACAAAGCTGGCCTTCCTCGCCGGGTCCGTGCCGCTCGACGCCGACGGGAAGCTGGTCGGCGCGGGCGATCCCGTACGGCAGGCCGGGCAGGTGCTGGCCAACCTCGACGAGCAACTGCGCGCCGTGGGAAGCGACATGGCCCATGTCGTGTCGACCGATGTGTACGTCGTCAGCGGTGAACCCGCCGTACTGTCCGCGGTCTGGGACATCGTCGAGGCATCCGGGCTGAGCATCGGGCCGCACTCCTCGACCCTGCTCGGGGTGGCCTGCCTCGGGTACACCGGCCAGCTCGTGGAGATCACGGCGACCGCCGTCGTACCCGAGGCCGCACCGGCTCACTGACGCGAGGCGTACTTGTCCGTCGCCGCCACCAGCGCGTCCACCACACCGGCCGCCCCCGCGGTGTGCCCGACGTCGTCCACGACGGTCAGCTCGCTGCCGGGCCAGCGATGGTGGAGCCGCCACACCGTGCCCAGCAGATTCCCGAAGTCGAGGCTGCCCTGCACGAGAGTCCCCGGGATCCCCTTCAACAGGGGCGCGTCGCGGATCACGACACCCTCATCGTTCCCGTCCCCGAGGAAGTGGTCGTTGCCCCAGTAGTGCGTGACCGTGCGGGCGAAGCCCATCCGGAAGCGGGGATCCTCGTAGCGCTCCACCGAACGCGGGGGTGCCGGGACGGTCGCCGTCTCCCAGTCGGTCCAGGCCCGCGCCGCCCGCGCCCGCACCTCGGGGTCGGGCGACTCCAGCAACCGGTTGTACGCGGCGGCGAGGTTGCCGTCGCAGCAGCTCCAGGTCCCCGATCGCATGGGCCGTCGTGTTGACGGCCATGTCCGTCCCGTACGCGGCGGCGTGCGGCGTGGAACGGCCGCTGCCGCGCTGGTCGAGCAGCACGATCCGGTACGTGGCGGGGTCGCAGTAGCGCCGGTATCGAACTGGCCTTGCGGTGGGGTGCAGTGCTGCCCCGCATCCCCTGGGGGACAGCACTGTAGCCCGTTGTCATTGGCCGTCTGTGGGCCGTCGTGGGCCGCCTCGGACGGCCCACAGACGCGGTGGAGGGCTGCCACTGTTGTTGAGAGTCCGATACGAAGCCCCTCAGCCTTGATCGGACGAGGCCATCTCATTTTGGAGCATGGATAGTTCCGAACCGTTGACATCCGCCTTGTAAGTTCGGTCCGGCAGCCATGCCTACCCCGTACCTCGGTGCTGGAAGGCGGCGCCGAATCCAAGAGCGGCTGCCTCGGTACGCCGCCATCCCTTCTTGTTGATGTCAGAGATGGATGTCATTGCCTTGCTTAAAAGTCTTCGCGCGAACGCCTCGTGCTCAGCTGACTCGCGTGGGAGGCTGCGGTGATTCAGCGGCGAAGGGCGAATTATGTACGTGCCGTCAGAGGGGTCCGCGGACCGCTTCGTAATTGCCGACGCTTCTGAAGATGGGCCAAGCAGCAAAGGCGAGGAGTGTGAAGCGACACACCCCTGGCGCGAAGTATCACTCATCTGGCCGCGTCCCCATGGCTGCGCGCAACTGCTCATGGTTATCTGATGGCGCGGCCCGCGACAGAATGTCCGGTCGATCCGGTCGCCATTGCTTCATGTCGGCCACAGTGCAGGAGGTAGCATGTCGACTGAGGAAATATCGCCGCCCGAGGTCAACATTCTCAACATGAATGTTGTCTCGCTGAAGAGATTCGTCTTCGCGGTACGGACAATCTCGCAGAACGATCTGTGGGACGAGGTAGTCGAGGAACTTGCCGCCCGCGGATGTCACTCGATCGCATTGAGTGTGGAACCGATCGAAGCCATGAAAGATGCTCTGCGACAGCGAATGACCTATACGACGGAAAGGCCGAACGGCAGTCGCAACGAGCGTGACGAGCGGCGTCGCCCTGCTCCTCCGAGGGAGCAGCAGGGAGAATCGCAGGAAGACCCCTTCGACATGAGCCGTCCTCAGCGCCACCTCGAAAGGTTCATGGCCTCTGCCTGCGGCACCCCTCCCCAGTACCCACGGCGTCCGCCCGACGACACCTGGCCGGAAGGCCCTTGGGACCCGCAGCAGTAATAGCAGCGTCCGTCGCAGAGGCTCTCGACACGAGCCGTACGCTGAAAGGACTTCCGGGGCGGTGACGTCGAAAATACGTCGATGAACGCCCACACCCAGTTGTCGACCTAGATGTTCAAGCTCCACCCTCCGCCGCTAGCATGCGGCCGGCGCGGTTGAGGAGGTCGGTGTTGCCCTCCAGGAGATCCCGCCGAGTCATCCGGTGGACCTTGTCTGGCGTCACCCCGAGATCCTCGACCGGCGTGCCGGACTGCGCGCCGACCCTCAAAGTACGGCGGATAGCAACCCGCATACCCGACCCCTTGGGTAGTGGCACATAGGGGGAGGTCGGATCATTGGCCATGAGATCGCATAGGACGTCGTGAGTCCACACGTTGGCCCCCCCGGCACCGGTGTTCTGATCGGTGCCGAGCACGGGCCCGATCTCATGGTCCTGGAAGCCAGCTGCGAAGATGTCGGTCGCGGAGAAGCATCTCGCGTTTGTGACAAGGACGACGGGACCAAAGTACTTCTGACCGATTGTGTTAGCAGCCGCAAGGGATGTAGCAGGATAGGCGCCGGAGAAGGCGGCCCCTAGTTCGAGAGCCTGATCCATCGAAGGAATCCAAGCACTGAAGTCGATGCCTAGAGAATGTGCTGCTCGGCATACCCGCAAGTTGAGCGGAGAGCTCAAGAACTGAACGGGTTCGGGAGCCACCTTGCGCGGCGTGAGGACCTGCAGAAGACACTCGGCGACCCTCATATCGCCACCACCATTGTCACGGACGTCAAGGACCAGCCCCCGCTCCGGGAGAAGATGCACGAGGCGAATGAACTCCTCCACGTAACTTTTTGGATTATCGGTTTCAAAGGTGAAAATACGGAGATGCCCGAAGACCCCGGAAGACGTCTTGACTTCCTGAGCTCGGAAAACGATCGGGTTTCTTGTGGCGATCTCACCGGGGCGCAATTCCGGAATAGGCCGGCCAGTAGCAGCCGCGCTCTGCTGGACAAGAACCCGTGGAGCAAACAATGCTACTTTGGCTCGGTTCGTTTCCTGTGTATCAATGTCAACAGCCTGGGAGACCGCGGCGGAGCTGGCGGTACCCGTATCAACTGGCCCGGGCGGGTTATCGAAGAGTCGCCACCTTTCACGCATCTCCCGATGATTTCCGTCCGTCCCGATGTAGCTGACGGTCACCCATTGTTCGAATGGGGGAAGATGCACCATCAATGGGCGGATAGTCATCGACTGCACGCCGCGACTACGCTGTGCCGCGAGATTGTTCCCGGCGAAGCGTGAGGCATTGAGTTCGACCGCAACCGAGATGGGGATGCCGCTCCAATGAGTGACCAGTGCCCCGGGAGCAAATCCGGGGGCACTAAAGCCCTTGGAGACATAGGTGACCATGAACTTGGAGCCGTGCTGGTCTGCGTACTCCTCCATCAAGAACGGCAGGCATGCCACCTTTTCGGTGAACGGCTCCGGGAGTAGATAGTTCGTATGTAGATCTTTAAGGGAAAGGAAGATCTCCGAGATCTCGGCGTGGAATTTCCACTCGGGAGGCATTGCCTGTTCCGTTTGCTTCTCCATGCGTCGCTGGAGAACGCGCAACCGTTGAACAGGATTCACGCCGTACATGGCCGCTTTCAACGGGAGATGTACATAGTTCTGTTCCAGTAGGATCAATGCTTGGCCGACGATCAGGCGCCGCTCGTCCAAATTCAGCGAGCCTGCGGTCTGAACAAAATCTGCCAACTCCCTTGAAGTGTCGAGTCGGGCATGCGCGCGCTCGGCACTATGGGCTGCGGGTCCACGTGTAGGTCTGTCAGGCTGGGCACTCATCGTGTCTCCGCGGGAGGTTGAGTACATATCAATGTCGGGGGGGATTACTCAGTGCTCGTTCTGCTCAGGGCTATCGTCTGCTCAATACCGTGCTGACCGGAATGACACACAGCACTTCATGCATCCCCATCCGAATGGCCCACGACCGTGAACGGCAGAAATTCTGGTCCAGAGCTGCCTGCTCTTTCTCCAGCCGTGGCTGTAACGGTCACACAGACGGCTCAGGCTGGAGGTGTCACCGAGACGGCTGCCGGCAGGTCCGGGGGGCCGACACCCCTCACTCTTCACCACGATCGGGTGACCTATCACCGCTGTAGTCGAGGCTGCGTCATTCGCCATTGGGAGCACCAACAGCCACCTAAGGGCTGTCCCGTAATCCCCGGCGGGCGCACGACGACAGCTACGGCACTCCCCCAAGCTCTTCGAGCAGGGGGACCCCCACGCCGCGTTGTCGGATCGCCCGAATACGCCCAGTGTGCCGACGACCCTCCGCCTTGCGATGCACCGCATCTGACGCCACGCTGATCCACCAGGAATTGCGGGACAGCCCTTAACAGGTTTAAGAGTCCGCGTCTTGTGGGTTCGCTCAACCCACCGCTCACTCCTGCTTCCATCCCGTACGCCGTCGACCCACACACCGTGGAGCAGGCGTGGTCCCTGGCGTCCAGGTGCCGCACCATGACGAACACGACCGCGCTCCCGAAGCTGCAGCGCGCCACTGTGCGGCATCGCTCGGCGGTCTGACCCACCGAACGATTGACGCTTCCCATGGGCATCACGTGGACCGACGTCCGCGAGGAACTGACCGAAGCCATCCCACCCGCTTACACCGAATGGATCGGCCGCGCCTTCCTGGCACAGGCCGCGTTGAGGGTGGCGGCATGAGCGAGCACCTTCACACCACCCTCCGCCTGGCAGCAGACGGCGTGCCTGTGCGCAAGGGCAAGGTGCCGTTCGGGAACTGCCCGGCCTGCGCAAAGGACACGTGCGGCGGCCGGCCCAACATGAAGACCCCAGGTTCCTGCACCTGCCCGCACCCGTGCCACGGTTGGGCCGCCGCCACCACTGACCACGGTGTCATCAACTCGCCGACGTGGGCAGGGGTCTGGCGGGAGGCGGCGGCGGTGGCCTATCACCCGGGCGGCGGCGGCCTCACCGTCGTCGACCTCGACAACGCGGAAGCCATCGCGTGGGCCCGTGCGAGCCTGCCCGCCACCTGAACCGTGCAGACGACACGGGGTGAGCACTGGCTCTACCGGGGCGTCATGCAGTCCACCAACGCCATACGGCCCGGCGTCGACATCAAGTCCACGGTGGCCTACGCGCGGTGGCTCGGTCCCGGTACGGGCGCCATCACGGTCCTGCCGGACGTCGTTCGCGCGCTGACCGTGAAGGAACTCGCCACGGTCCGGCCGGCGGCCATCACAGCGCCCGCACTGGCCGGGGGCGGGGAGTGCCCTCACCGCACGCCCATGTACCTGCACCGTGGGATCGCCATGGCGGAGCAGCACATCACCGCGGCTTCCGGTGCGGACACACCACCGTCTACCGGACCTTCCTCGCTGCGCTGTCCACGCACGGCCGGTGCGGCTGCCTCAGCGATGCCCACGTCGCACGGTTGTTCACCGCTGCGCAGAGCAAGGGGGAATCGGCCCGGCACTGCACCGACGCATGGACCAACGCCCGCACCTGCCGACGTGCTCGCTCACGTAGCCGAACGCAAAAGCACCGACCACGACGCCGCCTAACCCAACACTCACCGCAGACAGCAGGTAGAGCCGCCACCCAGCGGCTCCCCCTGCTGCGTGTTGAGAGGATCACCGCCACATGGCCGGCCACATCCAAGACCGCTGGTTCAAGACCGAGACCAACTCCGACGGCAAGACCGTCCGCGTCAAGAGCGTCCGCCACGGCAGCGGCCTGCGCTACCGGGTCCGGTACATCGGCCCCGACGGCACCGAGAAGTCCATGAGCTTCCCCGATGGGCAGAAGCGACTTGCTGAGAAATGGCTGTCCAGCATCGAGGCGGACATGACGCGCGGGCAGTACATCGACCCGCGCGCCGGTCGCCTTACCGTGCGGCAGCACGCCGAACGGTGGTTGGCGTCCCTCACGATGGACCCTGGCACGTTCGTGAGCACTGAGATGCGCATCCGCCTGCACGTCCTGCCGTATCTGGGTAGCCGCTCGCTCGACTCGCTGAGGCCGATTCACATCCGTGAGTGGCTGCGGAAGCTCGAAGACGGGGGGTGGCCGCCTCCTATCAGCGTGTCATCTTTCGAACCTCAACGCGATGTTGGCGGCTGCCGTTGCCGATCGCCTGATCCCGCACAACCCGTGCCGTTCGTCCTCAGTGAAGGCGCCCAAGGTGGAGCCTCGTCGGATCATGCCGTGGGGGCCTGAGCGCGTGCTGGCCGTGCGCTCGGCACTTCCACAGCGGTACCGGGCCGTGGTGGACCTGGCCGGCGGGTGCGGCATGCGGCATGGAGAAGTGCTTGGCCTGGCCGTTGACGATGTGGACTTCGCCGAAGGAGTGGTTCACATCGTCCGTCAGGTCAAACTCAGCCCCGCGAAGCGGGTGTTCGTGCTTCCCAAGGGCGGCAAGGCGCGTACGGTCCCCCTGCCGGAGAGTGTCGCTCGCGCACTTCAGGCTCATATCGCGCAGCATCCGCCCCTGGCCGTGACGCTGCCGTGGCGGTCGGTCGACGGCTCACCGGTCACGGCGTCCCTCCTCTTCCCAACGCCGGCGGGCGCGCGGTGAATCGCTTTACCTTCAACCTCAAGGCGTGGCGGCCCGCTCTCGACAAGGCGGGCATCCCGCGCGGCAGGGAAAACGGCATGCACGCGCTGAGGCACTTCTACGCCTCCGTGCTGCTGGACGCGGGGGAGAGCATCAAGGCGTTGTCGGAGTACCTGGGACACCACGACCCCGGTTTCACCCTGCGGACGTACACGCACCTGATGCCGAGCAGCGAGAAACGCACGCGGGAGGCGGTGAACCGCGCGTTCGAGGACGGCCCGAAGACCGATGACGGCCCCACGACGGCCCAGGGGGGTTGAGGATGGAGGAAACGCGCAGGTCAAGATGCAAGTAGCGTCAGTAGCGCCGGTATTGAGGACCGCAGCCGGAGCCCGGACCGCCGTGCAGCATGACCGCGGGCTTGCCGTCGGGGTTCCCGCAGACCTCCCAGTACAGACGGTTGCCGTCACCGACGTCGAGCGTGCCGTGGTCGTACGGTTCGATCTCCGGATACAGACCCATCGCGCGAGGCTAACCCGACGGTGTGCGGGTCGTCAGCCCCGCCGCCTCCGCCGCCGCGCTCAGTACCTCTCCCAGCATCGCGGGCGTGAGCCGCCCGGTGAAGGTGTTCCGCTGGCTGACGTGGAAGCACCCGAAGAGCTCGATGGAGGAGGAGCCGGAGACGGCAACCGTGGGGTCCGGCTCCGGTCGCCGTGCGAGCGTCACCCGTGCCCCGTGCGTGAACACCGGACGCGGCCGGGGTACCGTCCACCCCGCCCCGGAGAAGGCGGGCAGGGCGGCCTGCCAGCCGAAGCCCCCGAGGACGACCACCGCCCGCAGCGTGGGCCGCAGCAGCTCCAGCTCCCGTACGAGCCAGGGCCGACAGGTGTCCCGCTCCTCGGGCGTCGGCTTGTTGGCGGGCGGCGCGCAGTGCACGGGAGACGTGACGCGTACGCCGTACAGCTCCAGTCCGTCGTCCGCGCTCACCGAGGTCCCCCGCGACGCGAGGCCGACGTCGTGCAGCGCCGCGTAGAGCACGTCGCCCGACCGGTCCCCCGTGAACATCCGCCCGGTCCGGTTCCCGCCGTGCGCCGCAGGTGCGAGCCCGACGACGAGGACGGAGGCGTCGGCCGGGCCGAACCCGGGCACCGGACGCCCCCAGTACGTCTGGTCGGCGAAGGCGGCCCGCTTGGTGGCGGCCACCTCTTCCCGCCACGCGACGAGCCGCGGGCAGGCCCGGCACCCGGCGATCCGAGCGTCCAGCCCGGCGAGATCGGCCGGGCGGGCCACACCTTCGGCCGGACCGGCCGAAGCTACCCGACCGGGGGAAACCTCCGGACCAGGGGGAACCCCGGGACCGGGAGCAACCTCCAGACCGGGAGCAACCTCCGGACCGGCTGAGACCGACCCCCCGGCCGAAACCTCCGGACTCTCTTCGTTCGGACCGCCGCTGTCCACGCCACCACCGTACGACCGGTCCGCCCCCGCCCGTTCCCCACTCCCCTCCGCTGTTCCCCGGAACGGCTTCACTCGCCGGCCTCGGCGTACTCGGGGGACCACGCATCCGGGGTGGTCCGTGCGACGGAAAAGGCATGCGGTGCGGCGGACCCCGGGCATTAGAGTCGAGACATGGCTTCTCAGGGTGCTGACGGGGAGATGAAGGACGCGGGTGCCGGCGGCGCGCGCGGCTCGGGCGACACGGAGGCCGCCGCGGCCACGGCCGGGGCCGCTTCCGCCGCCAAGGCCGCCGCCGCTGCCGGGCCCGCCGGTGGCGAGAGCGTGCGGGTCGACAGCTGGATCTGGTCCGTCCGTCTCGTCAAGACCCGTTCGATGGGTGCCACGGCCTGTCGGGGCGGTCATGTTCGGGTCAATGGCGAGCGCGTCAAGCCCGCGTACTCGGTCCGCGTGGGCGACGAGGTGCGCCTGCGGCACGAGGGCCGGGAACGGGTCGTCGTCGTGAAGCGCGTGATCCGCAAGCGGGTCGGTGCGCCCGTCGCCGTCGAGTGCTATGTCGACAACAGCCCGCCGCCTCCGCCGCGCGAGGCCGTGGCCCCGGCGGGCCTGCGGGACAGGGGTGCGGGGCGCCCGACCAAGCGGGACCGCCGCGAACTGGAGCGTCTGCGGGGGATGCAAACGGGCTCGTCCGGCCCGGTCAGCTCCTCCGGCCCGTCCACCGGCACGACGGGAGCGACCGGGTCCGCGGGCACTTCCCGACGCTCGGCCGGTCCCCGCTGGAGCGGTCCTCCCTGGGCCGGTCCCCGCTCCTCCGGTTCGTCGGGTTCCTCCGGCACCTCGGGCTCCTGAACCTCCGGAAGGCCCACGTGCCGTCGTACGACGTCGAGGGCTCCCCCGGTCCCGGGGGAGCCCTTCGTCCTTCCCGCGTCGTCACACCTGGCGTCCCACCCGCCGGCGTACCAGGCGGAGCAGTTCGGTCGTGTGGCCGCGCCGGGCCCAGGCGATCAGGGCGAGCGGCAGGATCAGGATGAGCGGGGTCGCCACGTACGGACCGTGGACGACGGTGACGTTGACGATGAACGCGCCGACCATCAGCGCGCTGAGCGCCACCGCGGCCACCGAATCCAGCAGCGGGATCAACAGGGCGATGCCTCCCGCGAGTTCGAGGGCGCCGATGATGTACATGCCCGTGTGGCCCCAGCCCAGCTTGTCGAACGACTCCGTGGCCGAGGGGTGGGCGATCAGCTTGGGAAGAGCGCTCGCGAACGCGTAGAAGAGGCCGAGGACGACCTGAAGGACGGTCAGGGAGATACGAGCACGGCGGGAGCGGGGCGTGGCGGCGGCCTGAGCGGTGGTGGCGAGGGGAAGGGTGGTCTCGGACACGGTGGTCTCCTGTGTGAAGCGGTGGCTGCTGCTTTCACGGAGATAGACCGGGGGCCGGTCGGGAACTCATCGGTGCGGAGCGGAGTTCGTGCCGCCCGGTCGGCGCAGGCCCGCTCCGCAGGCTCACCAGGCCGCCGGGCCTCCCCGGCGGTCCCGTTCCCCTCGTGCCGAGCCGCTCACCTCTTCACCGCCCTCACCCACACCCCGTCGTCCGTCAGATACCGGTCCACCTTCAGGCCCGCCTCCCCCAGGGCCTCCTCGAACGCGTCCTTCGTCAGCGGGCGCGACAGGAACGTCTGGGTCCAGGTGGCGTCAGGGAACACGTACTCCGCGCGCACCGAGTGGACCCCGTCCCCGACGGGCTCGGCGGACACGATGCGTACGGCGAGACCGGACGGGTCGGTGCGCTCGCGCGGCACATCGGTGTGCCAGTCCTCGCCCTCGCGCTGGAACAGCACGCAGCCGTCGTCGGCGACATGGCGGACGCAGGTGTCCAGCAGCGCCCGCCGCACCCGGACGTCCCCGGCGTGTATGAGGAACGACGCCAGCAGCACCACGTCGAACGTCTCGCCGAGATCCAGGTCCTCGATGGTGCTGCGTACCGTGCGCGCCCCGCGGACGTGCTCCAGCATCTCGGCGGACTCGTCCACCGCCGTGACCGTGAACCCGAGCTCCAGGAGCGGGTGGGTCATCCTCCCGACCCCGCTGCCCAGCTCCAGGACATGCGCGGCGGCGGGCACCGCGGCGGTGATGATGTCCGGTTCGGTTCCGACGGGCAGGCGGGTGTAGAGCTCGACCGCGCAGCCGTCCGGTGTGATGGCACCGGGTCCCGTGCCCTCGTATCCCTGACGCTTCTCGATCCTCATACCCGCCCAACGGACGGCTCCCGTAAGCCCGTTCCCTCTCCCCATCACTCGTTCGGGTGACGTGTTCGAGGGACACCGGTCCGAGCGGGAGCCGTGTCCCCCGGGGCACGGCGGGCCGGACTACAGCGCGAACCAGCCGCGCCCTCCGTACCAATGTCCGCCCGCGCTCAGATGGTCCACCACCGCGCGCTCGACGCTGTTGCGCCGCGGCAGTTCGTCGAGCGGGAGCTCCGGATCGCCGAAGACGAAGCCGACGGGCACCGAGTCGTCCGGGCTCGTCTCCTCGCGGTCGATGTCGAAGCGGTCCTGGAAGCGGATGATGTTGGAGTCGGCCGGCAGATACCGCTTGAGCTGCGGGTCGAGCAGCCATGAGTTGCAGACGGCGACCTCGTAGCGCTCGTCGGGGTAGTGGCGGGCGAAGAACTCCCGCGCCAGGGCGAGCGAACGGTCGCACGCGGACGGGGAGAGCGGGCCGCGGAAGTCGGTGATGTGCAGGCTCAGGCAGGGGTCGCCGGGGCCCAGGTCCAGCCCCGCCGCCGCGACGGCACGGCCTGTGCGCCGCCCCAGCAGCGCCCGCTGGAACTGGAGCCGGCCGAGCTGGAACAGCTCACCGTGGAAGTGCAGGGCTGTCCACCAGGGGAACAGCAGTCCGGGGCCGCCGGCCTTTCTGTGGTGCACGGACACATGCCGGCCGAGGTCGGCGAGCGTGTGCCGGGAGACGTCCTCCGGGACACCGCGCTCACGGTGATGGGCGCGGACGTGCGGCAACGCCGCGACGAAGACGTACAGGTGGAAGCAGCGTCCGAGTGCTCCCGTCGTCGCGGGGAAGGCGGGCGGCTCCCAGCCCTTGCCGATCTCTCCCATGTCCCGGACGAAGCGGGTGACGCAGCGCGCGAGGAGGGTCATGGCCTCCGGGTCCGCGGCCAACCGGTCGCGCAGCGCGACGAGTTCGTTG
This sequence comes from Streptomyces sp. NPDC060027, assembly GCF_042737005.1. Classification (NCBI taxonomy): domain Bacteria; kingdom Bacillati; phylum Actinomycetota; class Actinomycetes; order Kitasatosporales; family Streptomycetaceae; genus Streptomyces; species Streptomyces sp. NPDC060027. The sequence goes on along the minus strand of NZ_JBHWVI010000033.1, from coordinate 4,939 downwards.
ATGTGCTCGTGGGGCACGGACAGGTCGAGCAGGACGTCCGGCAACATGTCGGCGTCCGGGAGCGCCGCTTCCCGCGGGGCTGGGCACTCACCCTCCAGGTCCCTCAGCCATTCGGCGAGCCCCGCGTCCGCCCGCAGCGCCTTCAGCAGCACCGTCGCCTCCCCCGGCGGCCGCCGTCCGGACCGCTCTCCCTTGGTGAACGTGCACCACGAAGAGTACGTTTCCCAGTAGGAGTGGTGATCCTGATGCGTACGGGCAGTGAACCGGTGACAGCGCGGAGTGCTCTGCGGATGCGCTTCTGGCTGAGTGTCTGGGGCCTGATCTGGGCCGTTTTCGGGACGGTCGCGTTCATTCTGGCCGGGCGGCCGGGATGGGCGGCCGCGTGCGGCCTGCTCTGGGTGATCGTCACCGTCGACATGACCATGATCCTTCGGCACATCAGGCAGGGCCCGCACTACCAGCCGGGCCGTGACGTCCCGCCGTACGAGCCCGTGGACGACCGGTCTCCGTACCGGCCGCCGGGGCGCCGCCCCCCGTCGAAGCCGTCGCACCCCTGAAGCGGCCGGGCGGCGCCCTGATCGGCGGCGTCGCGCGCAAGGAGCCGCGAACGCCTCCGCCGCAAGCCGACGGGCCGCGCCGGCCTCCCCGGCGTGGACCTGCTACGCGTCGAACCGTGCCGCTTTCAGGTACTGCGGCTTCGGGTCGAGTGCGGCCGCCAGTCTGAAGTGGCGCATCGCCTGCTCGGGGCGTCGCTGGCGCTCGTAGGTCCGGGCGAGCGCGAAGTGCGCGAACGCGTTGTCCGGCTCGCGCTCCAGGACGATCGTGAACTCCAGCTCGGCGGGGCGCAGTTGCGCGGCGGCGAAGAAGGCACGCGCGCGCAGCAGCCGGGCCGCGGTGTTCTCGGGATGCGCGGCGATGACAGGGTCGAGCAGCTTCACCGCGCCCCGCGGGTCGCGCGCGGCGAGCAGTTGCTCGGCGGCGCGGAAGTCGATGACGTGCGTCTCCGGAGTACGTCCGGTCGATCCGCTGGTCTCGGGCACGGCAGAGTCCTTCCCTCGCTGCAAGGGTTCAACGCCCCTGGCGAGGGCCGCTATTCCTGGGGCCGGCGGGCCCTGCGCACGAGATCGGCCCATACGTCCCGTACGCGCCGCTCCAGTTCGTCCAGGGGTACGTCGTTGTCGATGACGACGTCCGCGATCGCCAGGCGCTTGTCGCGCGGGGCCTGGGCGGCCATGCGGGCGCGGGCGTCCTCCTCCGTCATGCCGCGCAGGCGGACGAGGCGGTCGAGCTGGGTCTCGGGGCGGGCGTCGACGACGATCACGAGGTCGTACAGCGCGGCCAGGCCGTTCTCCGCGAGCAGTGGCACGTCATGGACGACGACGGCGTCCTCGGGGGCGGCGTCCTCCAGTGCGCGCGAGCGGATGCCGACCAAGGGGTGCACGATCGCGTTCAGGACGGCGAGCTGCCGCGGGTCGGAGAAGACGATCGAGCCGAGCTTCGGCCGGTCGAGGCTGCCGTCCGGAGCGAGCACGTCCTCGCCGAATGCCTCGACGACCGCCGCCAGCCCGGGAGTTCCGGGCGCGACGACCTCGCGCGCGATCCTGTCCGCGTCGATCAGCACCGCGCCGTGCTCGACGAGCAGCCGTGACACTTCGCTCTTGCCGGCGCCGATACCACCGGTCAGGCCCACCTTCAGCATGTCCCGCAGCTTAGGGCCTGCCACTGACGGGCCGTCCGCCAGGGAGCGCCCCGGGCATCCGGATGTCCAGGAGCCCGGGAAGAGGGGTCAGCCCTCGCCTTCACGCTCCGCGAGGAACCGCTCGAACTCCTGGCCGATCTCGTCCGCAGAGGGGATCTCCACCGGTTCCGCGATCATGTTGCCGCGGGTCTCGGCGCCCGCGGCGGCGTCGTACTGGTGCTCAAGACCCTGGACGAGCGCGACGAGTTCCTCGTCGCCCTCCTGGATCTGCCGGTCGATCTCCGTCTGGGTGCGGTGCGCCTCGGTCCGCAGGCCGTGCGCGATACCGGGAAGCACCAGACCGGTCGCGGCCGTGATGGACTCCAGGACGGTCAGCGCCGCGTCCGGGTACGGGGAGCGGGCGATGTAGTGGGGCACGTGCGCGGCGAGACCGAGGACGTCGTGACCGGCCTCCATGAGGCGGTACTCGACGAGGGACTCGGCGCTTCCGGGGACCTGCGCCTCGTCGAAGGGGCTGCGGTGGCCGGGCACCAGGTCGGTGCGGCTGCCGTGCGGGGTGAGACCCACGGGGCGCGTGTGCGGGACGCCCATGGGGATGCCGTGGAAGTTCACCGAGAGACGGACGCCGAGCCGTTCCACGATCTGCTGGACGGCGGCGGCGAAGCGCTCCCACTCGGTGTCCGGTTCGGGTCCCGAGAGCAGCAGGAAGGGCGCTCCGGTGGCGTCCTGGACGAGCCGGACCTCGAGCGTCGGCTCCTCGTACTCGGTCCAGCGGTCCCGCTTGAACGTCAGCAGCGGGCGCCGGGCCCGGTAGTCCACGAGACGGTCGTGGTCGAAGCGGGCCACGACCTGGTGGGGCAGCGAGTCGAGCACCCGGTCGACGATCTGGTCGCCGGTCTCGCCCGCGTCGATGTATCCGTCGAAGTGGTAGAGCATGACAAGACCGGCCGACTCCTGGGCGAGCGCCATGTCGACCACGGCCAGGCCCTTCGGCTCCCATGCGTACAAACCCTGCGGATCAAGCACTGTGACCGCTCCTCCTCGTGTTCGTACTGCACAACATGGTGCGGAGCACGGACATTCCCGTCCCGTGCTCCGCACCGCTGCCTCGTGCCGGTCTCTCGGCCTCCACGAGCGGCTGGAAGGAGTTCCGGGGACGATGAGGGCACCGTCGGCGGACCGCCACCAGCACAGCACACCTGTGTTACGAGGACAGCACGCGCGCGTGGAGCGCGGTGACGGCGTTGCGGGCGGACGTGAAGGCGCCGTGCTGCCAGGCGTCGGCGTAGCTGAGCCAGTCGCCCGCGAAGTAGACCCGCCCGGTGGGCCGGTTCAGCGGCTTGTAGCGGACGTCGTCGGGTCCGCCGGGGGTGTTGTGCCAGGCGCCTTCCAGGTGCGGTGTCTGGCGCCAGTGGTGGGAGAAGGACGAGTCGAGTTCGGTGCGGTACTTCTCGCCGTAGATCTTCACGCCGGCGGCCACCGCGCGCTTCTCGCGCTCCTTGGGGGTGAGCTTCGCGTACGAGTCGGCGTCGGAGCCGTAGTTGTAGTAGCCGATCATGACTCCGCGCCGGCCGTGGAAGCCGTACGAGGGGTGCCAGATGTGGGTGACGTCCAGGTCGGTCTCGGTGATGCCGCCGTAGATCCGGTGGTCGAGCTCCCACCAGCGGGACCGGTATTCGAGACCGATCTTGCCCGCGGACTGCGGGGTGATCGCCTCCAGGGCGCTCTGGACGCCGGAGCCGAGGTTGTGCGGGATCCTGGCGAGGATGTTGGGCGGCAGGGCGCCGATGCAGAAGTCGGCGTCCAGGGTCCTGGTGCGCCCGCCCTGGGTGTACGTGACGGTGACGCCACTCCCCTTGTCGGTGATCCGGGAGACAGCCGCTCCGGTACGGATGCGGTGGGCCCCGATCGCCCTGGTGAGCGCCTTGGGTATCTGGTCCATGCCGCCCACCGGCTGGAACATCAGCATCGCCTGGTCGAATTCGAACTCGAAGGAGAAGTACCGGCCGACGCCGGAGGCGAAGACCTCGGAGGCGCTGGGGACGTCACCGAGGAGCACGCCCGGGGTTCCGGCGGCGGCGGGGACGGTGGTGTAGCCGCGGCGCGGACCTCCCTCGTAGGTGAGCTTGTCGCCGAGCTCGCCGAAGTCCTTGAGGAACTCGACGAGCCTCTCCTGGTCGGCGGCCGTCAGCTCCTTGTCCAGGGCGCCCTTGTCGGTGGCCTTGGCCAGCAACTCGGAGACGTAGCCGTAGACATCGGCCTTCGCGGTCCGGTGGCGCATCGGCTTGGTCATGCCGGCCGACTCGTTGTACAGGTACGCGTCCGCGTTGGTATTCGTGAACACCTCGACGGGGACGCCGAGTTCCCGGCAGTAGTCGAGGGTGACCATCCACTGCGGGAGGCGGGCCGGACCGGCGTTCATGTACTGGCCCTCACCGAACCGGGCCGTCTGCTTGTTGCCGTACAGGTCGGTGGTCGAATCACCGCCGCGCACGGTGAAGTTGCGGCCGCCGGTGCGGTCTCTGGCCTCCAGGACCGTACAGTCGTAGCCCGCCTTGCCGAGCTCGTACGCGGAGGCGAGACCCGCGATGCCGCCGCCTACGATCACGACCTTCGCGGCCCCCCTCCCGGAGAGCGTGAAATCGCCCGACTTCGGTGCGCGGAAGGGCTGTTCGCGTTGGGCGGCCTGCGCGGTGGGCGCGAGGCCGAGGGCTCCCATGGTGGCGAACATCGCGCCCGCGCCGCCGGTCAGACCGACGTTGCGCAGGAACGCCCGCCGACTCGCCGCTGTCGATCGCTCGTGTGCTGCCATGCCTTCGACTCCCCTCACGATCTTGAATGACCCGGGGATCCTGGCAACGGCCTGTTACGGCCCTGCAGTTACTCGTGTATCTACCACGTTTCCCTCCCTGCACACCGGCCTGATCCAGACCTTGACGTGACCCCGCAACCCTCTTACGTTCAGATGGGAACCCGAAGTTCATGTACGAGAACATATTTCTTGCAAACCTGACGGGAAGGCCACCGCCTCCATGCGCATCCGACGCACGCTTCTCATCCCCCTGCTCGGCGCGACGGCGGCCACGGCATGGGCGAGGGCGTGTGCGCCTTCGACGGCAGCGGTCCGACCGGCGCCAACTACGGCACGCGCCGCAGGATCACCGTGTACGCCTCGAACACGGTGACGGGCGGCAAGGGGCTCACCAGCATCACGGTGACGCCCTGACGCCCTCCCGGAGA